>JBJEOE010000059.1:0-10766 GCA_051880555.1 Acutalibacteraceae bacterium | reverse complement strand
CCGACATTCCTGTTACAATTAAAAGCTCCACTGTTTATTCGCCCTTTCCCTCTCTGCCGATAAAGATAACCTCGGGTTCAAGCCTTACGCCGTCCGCCGCGAATACCCTATCGCTGACATTTTTTCCGAGTTTTTTAACATCCTCGCAGGTAGCTCCCCCGCGATTGATTATAAAGCCCGCGTGTTTTTCACTTACCTGCGCTCCGCCGACCGTCTCGCCTTTAAGACCGTTTTTTTCGATAAGCGCCCCCGCGAAATATCCTGTCGGTCGCTTGAAAAAGCTACCCGCGCTCGGGTATTCAAGGGGTTGCTTCGACTTTCGACGGTATATATAGTCGTCCATTTTTGCTTCGATTTCCTTTTTATCGCTCTTTTTAAGCCTTAATACCGCGCTTAAAACGGTCATTCCGTTTTCCTTAAAAACGCTTTTTCGGTATCCGAAATTCATATCAGAAGCGTTTACCTTAACAAAAGAACCGTCCCTTGCCAGACATTCGGCGCTTAAAATCACGTCTGCCATTTCGCCGCCGTAAGCGCCCGCATTCATATAAACCGCGCCGCCTATACTGCCGGGTATTCCGTATGCAAATTCAAGACCTGTTAGTGAATTATCAAGCGCGGCTCGGCAAACGTCGGAAAGCGCGGCGCCCGCGCCGCAGGTTATTTCCTCGCCCTCAACCGAAATTCCGTTCATATTCAAAAGGCTTATAACCGCGCCCTCAACGCC
Organism: Acutalibacteraceae bacterium; assembly: GCA_051880555.1. Classification (GTDB taxonomy): domain Bacteria; phylum Bacillota; class Clostridia; order Oscillospirales; family Acutalibacteraceae; genus UBA737. The sequence continues at coordinate 10,039 of JBJEOE010000059.1, read as the reverse complement.
TGAGTCCGAAACCAAAAGGTTTGAGCCTTTACCTATAACGAGCCGCGGCATATCAAGCTCGCCGCACTTTTTAAAGACGGCGGAAAGCTCGCCTGACGAACGGACGGATATAAAAATATCCGCCGCTCCTCCGATTTTAAAGCTGGTGTGACAGCTCATAGGCTCGTTAATTTTATACTCTACCGAATTTTTTTCGCAAAATTCCTTTAAAGCGTCAAGACTCATAATCGCTCCGAAAAAATTAAATTTTATTATTTGTAAAGGTCGCAAAGATACGCCGCACCGATTATTCCCGCGTCATTTCCGAGCTCGGCTATCTTAATTTCGGTGTTTTTCTCGATATTTCTTGCATAGTTTTCACCCTCAAGGAAGGCTTTTATCGGCTTTATAAGATTGTCGCCCTCTTTTGAAATACCGCCGCCTATACAAAGCACATCGGGCTGGAATATATTAATATTATTGGATATTCCCACCGCAACATATTCAACGTATTTATCAACTACCATTTTACCCGCTTCATCGTTCTTTCTCATAGCGTCAAAAGCGGTTCTTCCGCTGACATTGTTAATATCGCCCTCGCAAAGCTCCCACATAACCGATTTCGGGTATCTTATCATAGCCTGCTTGGTCTGACGGATAAGAGCGGTTGCCGAAGCGTATGCCTCCCAACAGCCCTGACGTCCGCAAGAGCACATTTCACCGCCCATTGCGATAACGGTGTGACCTAACTCCGCGCCGGCGTAGTTAGAGCCGGCGTAAATCTTGCCGTCAATTATAACGCCGCCGCCTACGCCCGTTCCCAAGGTAATTGCGATAAAGTTATTGGTACCTCTGCCCGCGCCCGCTATATACTCTCCGAACGCCGCCGCATTTGCGTCGTTTTCAATGTAAAAATCTACCCCTGTGCGCTCCTTTAGCATTTTCGCCATAGGCACGTTGTAAAATCCCAGATTGTTCGCATAGCAAACCACACCGTTCACAGGGTCGATAGCTCCCGGCGAGCCTACGCCCATAGAGTCAATATCGCTGATTTTAAGCCCCGCAGCTTCAATCGCCATATTTGCCGCCTTAACCATATCGTCTATAATTTCCTCGGCGGGACGGGGCAGATTGGTCTTAACCTTACCTGTGGCGAGGATTTTGTAATTTTCGTCCACAACACCCGCGACAATATTTGTTCCTCCGAGATCGATTCCAAGCTTATACATATTTTACTCTCCTATATTTATCATTTATTTTTATTTAAAACGGGTCTACCGTTTTTGTACCGCTGTCAATATTATCCGCGTCATCGGTCATACCGAGCTTTTGGAGCAGATCCTGCGCCGCGTTGTAGCCCAGCTTCTTCTGACGGCTGTTCATAGCCGCAACCTCTATAATAACCGCGAGATTTCGTCCCGGCTTTACGGGGATTGTGTGGGACGGAATATCAAGACCTAAAATACTTGTGGTCTGGTTTTCAAGTCCCATTCGGTCATAAACCTTGTTAACGTCCCACGGCTCCATATTAATTACAAGGTCTATCTTTTCGGTAAGCTTTACCGCGCCTGCGCCGAAAATACGGCTGGCGTTAATAATACCTATTCCGCGAAGCTCAATAAAATGCCTGATATTATCGGGTGCAGTACCAACAAGCGACTTGTTTGAAACACGTCTTATCTCCACCGCGTCGTCGGCGATAAGACGGTGTCCGCGCTTGATAAGCTCAATCGCGGTCTCGCTCTTACCTACTCCGCTCTCGCCCAACAGAAGTATTCCCTCGCCGTAAACCTCGACAAGTACGCCGTGACGGGTAACTCTTGGAGCAAGGCAGAGGTTTAAATAGGCGATAAGCGCCGCCGTAAAGGAGGAGGTAGATTCGTTTGTTCTCAGCAGAGGCACGCCGTATTCCTTCGCAATTTTTACATACACGTCGCCAACGTCGAGGTCGCGGCAGATAATTACCGCGGCGGGCTTGTGGGAGAAAAACTCGCGAAGTCGGCTTTCCGCCTTTTCGGGAGTAAAGCGAAGGATAAAGCCCTCCTCGCTTTTTCCGATAATTTGAATTCTTTTCTCGTCAAAAAACTCAAAATATCCCGCCATATGCAGTCCCGGACGGTTGACCTCGGTCGTGGTGATTTTGATTTTTTCGGGATTTTCGGGCATATTAAGCTGTTCAAGCGAAAATTCTGAGATAATCTTTTCAAGAGATATGGTAAAATTGGTATGCATATGCTCACCGTCCTTATTTTTACAATCTATAACCATTATAATATAAAACCCTTAAAAAAGCAAAACTTTTTATTTGATTTTACAGATTTTTTTGCACAGACAAAAAAGCCTCAAATTCACCGTTTAAGTATAACGGTGAATTTGAGTGCTCATACTTAGTTTCTAAGGTTTAAAGGCGTTTTATTATTTCGTTATTCTGTGAAATAAGGTGTCCTACAGCGTAGATTAAGAACAGCACGATTAATGACAGAATAATTCCGACTATAAACACCGCCACGGCGACTACGGCGAAAATCTTATCGAGCATTATAAGCACCGCGGCTACCGCCGCGAACATCAGGAGTATTACAATAGATACAATAAAGGAAATCGCCTTGATTATCTTGTCAAGGTGCTTAAAAACGCCGTTACCGTAATTTTGGGATACCGCCTTTAAGCTGCTTTTGGTTTTAGGAAGCGATGAGGAGCTTATATCCTCAAACATTAAATCTTCATTATTATCAGCCAACGCGGAGCGCTCCTTTCGGTTTTAGATTTTTTTAACGCCTATCTCGACCGCCTCGCCGTTAATATCCCAGTCCTTAGTAAAGCCTACGGGACTTTCGGCGGTAAGGGCGTCTGCAAGGGTGTCGCCCTTAATATTGTCCTGCTTTTTAAGGGCGGTGTCCGTAACCTTTTTACTCCCCTCTATTGTAACCGAAATGTGGTCGGTCACGTTAAAGCCGGCTTCCTTACGCATAGTCTGAATCTTACTGATAAGCTCTCTTACAAAGCCTTCCTCGATAAGCTCCTCTGTAAGGGTGGTATCGATTGCAACCGTGATTCCGCGGTCGGTTACGGTATAGAAGCCGTCCTTTTGCTTGGCTTCAATAAGCAAATCCTCGGTTTCAAGCTTGACTGTGCCGGACGACAGATTTAATTCTAAGAAACCGTCGCTGTCAAGCTGTTTTTTTGCGGCGGTGCCGTCAATTTCCATAAGCGCTGTTCTTATTTCGTTAAGCTGTTTTCCGAACTTAGGTCCTACCGTCTTAAGCTGGGGCTTGAACTGATAGGTTACAAAGCCGTCAACGCTGTCGGTAAAGCTTACATTCTTTATGTTAAGCTCGTCACGGATAATGTCGGTATAAAAGCCGTCTAAGTCGCCGTCAAGCTTTACATACATAGTAGCCAGCGGCTGGCGGTTTTTAAGCGCCGCGCCGTTTCTGGCGGCTCTGCCTAATACTACTATTTCAAGCACCTTGTCCATATTGCTCTCAAGCTCTTTATCGATAGCCTTTTCGTCCACTATCGGGAAGTCGCAGAGATGTACGCTCTCGGGCGCGGTCTTATCCACGCTTCTTACAAGGTTTTGGTAAATACTCTCGGTCATAAACGGAATCATCGGCGCCGCCGCCTTAGCGGTGATGACAAGGGCGGTGTAAAGGGTCATATACGCCGCAATCTTATCCTCGGGCAGACCCTGAACCCAATAGCGCTCGCGTCCGCGGCGGACATACCAGTTGCTCATATCGTCCACAAATTCCTGAAGAGCTCGCGCCGCCTCGGGTATGCGGTAATCGGCTAAATTCTCGTCAACCGACTTAAGCATTGAATTAAGCTTTGAAAGCAACCATTTATCCATTACGGTAAGCTCACAGTCACTAAGGCTGTACTTCGTCGGGTCAAACTCGTCAATATTCGCATACAACACATAGAAGGCGTAGGTGTTCCACAGCGTACCCATAAACTTGCGCTGACCCTCGGTAACCGCCTTATCGTGGAAGCGGTTGGGCAGCCACGGTGCGGAGTTGGTGTAGAAATACCAGCGAATCGCGTCGGCTCCGAACTTCTCAAGCGCGTCAAACGGGTCAACCGCGTTGCCCTTTGATTTACTCATCTTCTGACCGTTCTCGTCCTGAACGTGACCTAAAACGATAACATTTTTATAGGGCGCCTTATTGAAGATAAGAGTGGAGATAGCAAGCAGAGAGTAGAACCAGCCTCTTGTCTGGTCAACCGCCTCGGAAATAAAGTCGGCGGGGAACTGGGACTCGAACAGCTCTTTATTCTCAAAGGGATAATGGTGCTGTGCAAAGGGCATTGAGCCTGAATCGAACCAGCAATCTATAACCTCAGGCACGCGGTGCATTTCCTTGCCGCAATGGGGGCATTTAATGGTTACCGCGTCGATATACGGACGGTGAAGCTCGATATTATCGGGGCAGTTGTCCGACATACTCTTAAGCTCTTCAATACTGCCTATCGAGTGCATATGACCGCACTCGCACTGCCAGATATTAAGCGGAGTACCCCAGTATCTGTTACGGGAAATACCCCAGTCCTGAACATTCTTAAGCCAGTCGCCGAAGCGTCCCTTGCCTATGCTTTCGGGAATCCAGTTTATAGTGTCATTGTTGCGGATAAGGTCGTCCTTAACATCGGTCATTTTTATAAACCAGGACTCGCGTGCGTAGTAGATAAGCGGAGTATCACAGCGCCAGCAGTAGGGATAATCATGCTCGAACTTGGGCGCGTCAAACAAAAGTCCCTTAGCGTCTAAATCCACCAAAACCTTGGGGTCGGCGTCCTTAACGAAAAGACCTGCATAGGGGGTTTCCTCGGTCATTTCACCCTTGCCGTCGACAAACTGAACGAAGGGCAGGTCATAGCGTCTTCCGACCTTAGCGTCGTCCTCACCGAAGGCGGGGGCGATATGAACAATGCCTGTACCGTCGCTCATGGTAACATAACTGTCGCAGGTGATATAGAAAGCCTTTTTGTTTTGCTTTTCGCAAACAGGTTTTGCACATTCAAACAGCGGCTCATATTCTTTATATTCAAGCTCGCTTCCATTATATTCCTCTAAAATTTCGTAAGCGGGGGCTTCCTCTGTAGCAAGCTTGCCCAAAACCTTATCGAGCAGCTCTTTCGCCATATAATAGGTATAGCCGTCCGCCGCCTTTACCTTGCAGTAGGTATCGTCGGGGTTTACGCAGAGGGCAACGTTTGAGGGCAAGGTCCACGGGGTAGTCGTCCATGCAAGGAAATAAGCGTCCTCGCCGATAGCCTTAAAGCGTACCACCGCGCTTCGCTCCTTAACGCTCTTATACCCCTGCGCCACCTCGTGGGAGGAAAGCGGAGTTCCGCAGCGGGGGCAGTAAGGAACTATCTTAAAGCCCTTATAAAGCAGACCTTTGTCGTAAATCTGTTTAAGTGCCCACCATTCCGACTCGATAAAATTATTGTCATAGGTAACATAAGGATCGTCCATATCCGCCCAGAAGCCGACGGTTTTAGAGAAATCCTCCCACATACCCTTATACTTCCAAACACTTTCCTTGCAGTGTTCAATAAAGGGCTCTAAGCCGTATTCCTCAATCTGCTCCTTGCCGTCAAGCCCCAACAGCTTTTCAACCTCTAATTCAACGGGCAGACCGTGGGTATCCCAGCCCGCCTTTCTCGGCACCATATAGCCCTTCATAGTGCGGTAGCGCGGAATCATATCCTTAATAACGCGGGTAAGCACGTGACCTATATGCGGCTTGCCGTTAGCGGTAGGAGGGCCGTCATAAAATACATATGGCTCGCCCTTTGCTCTTGAGTCTATGCTCTTTTCAAATATTTTTTCGTCTTCCCAAAATTTTTCTACCTTTTTTTCCTCTTCAACAAAGTTAAGGTTTGGGGAAATGCTTTTATACACGGTTTTATTTCTCCTTTCAAATAAAAAGTCTCCGTCCATAATAGGACGAAGACCAAATACTGCTTCAAACCACCTATTACGGCAGACAAACATCTGCGTTCCCTTTAACGCGGGAAAAGCGGAGCGGCTTAATACGCAAAAAGCGGTTCAGCCGTCGGCTCGGGAGTGATACTGTTATTAAACGGCAATCGGACTTGCACCCTCTCCGACTCGCTGAAATACCGTGAAAAATAACACCGTCTCCGTCACAGTCTTTGGTATTTATTTTTAAAATTTCAGATTATTCCTTAACGGAGGGAATCTGCTGCTTTAAAGCGGCGCGGGTCTTTCTTACCTCCCCCAAATTGGCGGTAAGTCCCTCGTCGGCGCGACGCATAATATCGTCAACAAAATCCTGCGCCGCCTTTCTCATTTCGCGGCTCTTGGTCTGGGCTGTGGCGATAATCTCCGCCGCCTTCTGCTGAGCCAATTTTACAATTTCCTCCTGGGCGGTCATAGCCTTAGCGCGCTCCTCGGCGTTTCTTATAATGCCGTCGGCCTCACGCTTGGCGTTGGTGATAATATCCGCACGGTCTGCCACTATTCCCTTTGCCTGCTTAATCTCGGCGGGAATGTTAAGGCGTATATCGTCTACGACCGCTCTCAATTTTTCAACGTCAACCACGGTCTTTTTACCGGGGATTTTGATTCCGCTGTCCAAAACCTCGTCAAACTGTTCAAGTAATTCGTCAAGTGTCATTTTTAAATTCCTCCGTAAAATTGGTCAGTTATTTTTTTATGTAAATCCTGTTTATTATGTCCTGTTTAATGACTTCCGGGACAAAGCTTGAAATGTCTCCTCCCATACTCGCCACCTGCTTTACCATACTCGAACTCAAGTACATATTCTGCGAGGAGGTGGTTAAAAACAGGGTTTCAACATTAGGATTAAGCTTTTTATTGGTAAGCGCCATTTGAAATTCATATTCAAAATCGGACATAGCGCGCAGTCCCTTAATTATCGCGGTAGCTCCCCGCTGTGCGGCGTAATCGGCGAGAAGCCCGTCGTAATGCACCACCTCAACATTATCAAGCGAGGAAATGCATTTTTTTATCATTTCCACCCTCTCCTCAGGGGTAAAGGAGCAATGCTTTGCGCCGTTGCTCGCCACCACAACTATAAGCCTGTCAAACATTTTAGCGGCTCTTGTAATAATATCAAGATGACCACAGGTAACAGGGTCAAAGCTGCCGGGACAAATTGCGGTAAGCTTGTTCACGGCTGTTCTCCTTTCCGATAAACCGTCACCAAAACCTTGCCGTAGCGGTAGGTTCTATGCACCGAAAAGCCGCCTATCGACGGTTCTACAGCGACCTCGGGCGGATGCTCGCAGACTATCATACCATAGTCGCTCATAAGCGGAAGCACTGCCTTAACGGCAGGCATAAGCAGTCCCGCGGCATAGGGTGGGTCGAGAAAGACAATATCAAAGGTGTCGCGGCACGCCGCCGCAAAGGCTGAGTAATCCGAGCGGAAAACCCGCGCCTTATCGCCAAAGCCGGTAAGCTCGATATTCTGCTTTACAATTTTTACCGAGGAATCCGACGAGTCCACAAAAACTGCGCTCTCTGCTCCGCGGCTTAAAGCCTCAAGCCCTAATTGACCCGAGCCCGCGAACAAATCGAGCACTCGCCTGCCCTCAATATCAAACTGTAGGGCGCTGAAAAGCCCCTCCTTAACACGCTCGGGAGTGGGACGCACTTCCCTGCCTTCGGGCGTGACAAGCCGTTTGCCTTTAGCGGCTCCGGTAATTATTCGCATCTGTATCACCAAAAAGAAAAGTCTATAAAGAGCATACTACTCTTTATAACTAATCCTATTATCCCACTAAACACTACCTTTTGTCAATACTTTTTTATATATTTTTGCAAAATTTCGTAAAAGAAGAGATAAAATTTATAATTTATTAAAACAGTTATCCTTGACATAATCGGATAATAATAATATAATGTCATTTATATGGACTTCTCCGACACAATAATATTAAAGGTGGTTGTTTTATGGCAAAGGTAATTAAGCTTACCGACGACGGTCTTAAAAAGCTCGAGGAGGAGCTTGAATATCTCAAAACAGAGGGCAGAGCGGACATAGCCGAAAAAATCAAGGTTGCCCGCGGCTACGGAGATCTTTCTGAAAACAGCGAGTATGACGAGGCTAAAAATGAGCAGGCAAAAATCGAAGCCCGCATTGTAGAGATTGAGGCAATGCTCAAAAACGTTGAAATTATCGAGGACGTCAAGGGAAATGCAAAGTCGGTTATGGTCGGCGTTAAGGTAAAGGTGCTTGACGAGGAGTACGGCGACGAGCTGGAATACCGCGTAGTCGGCTCGACCGAGGCGGATCCTCAGAACGGCAAAATTTCGGACGAATCCCCTGTCGGCAAGGCGCTTATCGGTAAAAAAATCGGCGATACGGTTATTGTTGAGGCTCCCGGCGGCGAATTTAAGCTAAAGGTAATAGGAATTTCAAAATAATTTAAGGACGTTTTACAACGCCGCTTAAAGCGGCGGAAAGGAGAGAATATGGCACAGAATAACGCTAATAACCCCGAACAGGAATTAAACGAAATATTAAGATTAAGGCGTGAAAAACTTACCGCCCTTAAGGAGGCGGGCAACGACCCCTACGCCGTTACTAAGTACGATTTCGACGCCTATTCAGTGGATATTAAGGAAAATTACGAGGAATACGAGGGTAAAACCGTAAGGCTCGCGGGCAGAATTATGGGTCGCAGAATTATGGGCAAGGCAAGCTTTGTCGGCTTTGCGGACGGCAAGGGCAATATTCAGCTTTACGTCCGCCGCGACGACGTAGGCGAGGAGGATTACGCCGCCTTTAAGAAGTGGGACATCGGCGATGTTATCGGCGTGGAGGGCTTTGTTTTCAAGACCCAGACGGGCGAAATTTCGGTTCACGCAAAGGAAATCAGGCTTCTTTCAAAGTCGCTTATTCCCCTGCCTGAAAAGTTCCACGGACTTAAGGATACAGACACGAGATACCGTCAGCGTTATCTTGACCTTATCGTAAACCCCGAGGTTAAGGACACTTTTTACAAGCGCTCTCAGATTTTGAAGGAGATAAGGAATTACCTTGATTCTAAGGGCTTCACCGAGGTTGATACCCCGATACTCGTGCCCCTTGAAATAGGCGCGTCTGCCCGTCCCTTCAAGACCCACCACAACACCCTCGATATGGATATGTATCTAAGAATCGAGACCGAGCTTTACTTAAAGCGCCTTATCGTCGGCGGTATGCACCGCGTTTACGAGGTGGGCAGAATCTTCCGCAACGAGGGTATGGACACAAAGCACAACCCCGAGTTTACCACGGTTGAGCTGTATCAGGCGTTCACCGACTACCACGGTATGATGGACTTGGTTGAGGAAATGAACACAATGCTCGCCGAAAAGGTCTGCGGCAGTAAAATAATAACCTATCAAGGCGTAGAGATTGATATGGGGCATTGGGAGCGCCTTACTATGGTAGAGGCAGTCAAGAAGTACTCGGGCGCCGATTACTATGACTGGAAGACCGATGAGGACGCCCGCGAGTGCGCTAAAAAGCTTCACGTCGAGGTTGATGAGAACGCGACAAAGGGCACGGTTTTAGCCGAGCTTTTCGACGCGTATGTTGAGGAAAAGCTGATTCAGCCGACCTTTATTTACGATTACCCCGTCGAGAACAGCCCTCTTGCAAAGAGAAAGCCCGAAGACCCAGCGTTTACCGAGCGTTTTGAGTATTTCATTAACGCTATGGAGTTCGGTAATGCGTTCAGCGAGCTTAACGACCCGATCGACCAAAAGGAGCGGTTTGAGCGTCAGGTTGCCGCTAAAAAGGCTGAGGAGCCCGAAAGCAAGGCGGAGGTTGACTACGATTACGTCACCGCCCTTGAATACGGTATGCCCCCCACAGGCGGCTTAGGCTTCGGTATCGACCGCCTCGTAATGCTCCTTACCGACAGTGCCTCAATAAGGGACGTTCTGTTGTTCCCGACAATGAAGCCCCTCGACAAGTAAAATTCGAAAAAAACCAGTGTTTATGCGGGTTTCGGGAGTTTCCAAACCGAATAAATTTACCTCTTTACACCAAATTTACACCAATCGGTGCTA
>JBJEOE010000058.1:0-10897 GCA_051880555.1 Acutalibacteraceae bacterium | reverse complement strand
CGGTAACGGTTATAAAATCCGATGTCTCGGATAATGTCGCCGCGCGATACACCCCAAATTCCGACGGTACGGTAGAGGGCGTTTCGAGTATTTACCCTGATACGTTACTTACAACCGATACGGACGGAGCTATAATAGACTGCGAGTACAACGCAGATATAAAAAAATATATCGACAATAAAATTGCCAAAACATAGAAATAAAACCTAACTGCGTTTTATCATAACCGCAAAATCCGAAGGCCGACGGAATCCCTTTTTCAGAAGGGTTTTGTCGGCTTTTTTTGGTTGACATTACAATGATTATATGATAAAATTATATTAATTGTAAATTGGGGCTCATGTATATTTATATCGTCTTAGGCACCTGAAAGTTACGGTTGGTATAAAAAATATTGATAAAGAGGCGAAATATGTATAGAAATTTCATAAAAAGATTTTTTGATATTGTGCTTTCTTTTCTCGGAATATTAATCCTTTCTCCCGTACTTTTGGTCGTGGCTTTAGCCGTTAAGATCGATGACGCGGGACCCGCCTTATTCAAGCAAAAGCGGGTGGGTAAAGGAAAAACATATTTTTGGCTGTATAAATTCAGGAGTATGAAAACGAACACGCCCGATATACCTACCCATTTATTAGGCAATCCCGAGCAATACATAAGCCGCGTAGGAAAATTCATTCGTAAAACAAGTATCGACGAGCTGCCCCAGCTTTGGAATATTTTAAAGGGAGATATGAGTATTATCGGTCCCCGTCCCGCTCTTTGGAATCAGGAGGACCTTATCGCCGAGCGCGAAAAATACGGCGCAAACGGCGTAAAGCCCGGGCTTACGGGATGGGCGCAGATAAACGGCAGAGACGAGCTTGAAATCCCCGAAAAAGCAAGGCTTGACGGCGAATATGTCGAGGCACTCAGCTCAGGCGCTTTTAAGGGACTTGCAATGGATATTAAATGCTTTGTCGGCACTATTGCCGCCGTTTTGAAATCCGACGGCGTAGTCGAAGGCGGAACAGGAGCGGACGTAAAGAATATTGAGGAGAATGAATTGGTAGAAAAATGAAAATTCTTGTTATATGTCAGTATTATTATCCCGAGCCGTTCAGTATATCAAATATTTGCGAGGAATTGGTTAAGCGCGGTCACGAGGTTACGGTAGTTACGGGGATTCCCAATTACCCAATGGGAAAAATATACGAGGGCTATCGCGGCGGCAAAAAACGGGACGAGGTTATCGGCGGAGTTAATGTTCACCGTTGCTTCACGGTTGGCAGACGTTCGGGACCCATATGGCGTTTTATTAATTATTACAGCTATATGTTTTCCTCATCCTGTTATGTCTCGCGGCTTAAAGAACAATTTGACGTTGTTTTTGTCAATCAGCTATCCCCCGTTATGATGGCGAGGGCGGGTATTAAATATAAAAGGAAAAACGGTATTCGGCTGCTTTTGTATTGCCTTGATTTATGGCCCGAAAGCTTGGTTACAGGCGGCATTAAAAGAGATTCTCTGATATATAAAATGTATCACTGTGTTTCCGAAAAAATTTACAGGCAAGCGGATAAGATTTTTATAACCTCAAAATCCTTTTCGGATTACTTTTCGGATGAATTTGGAATTGATAACACGGAATATCTTCCTCAGTATGCGGAAAATGTTTTTAAACCCGAGCTATGCCGCAAGGCACCGAACGGCACGGTAGATTTAATGTTTGCCGGAAACGTGGGCGCCGCTCAGGGGGTAGATACAATAATTCGCGCGGCGGCGCTTACAAAGGATATTACGAACCTGCGCTGGCATATCGTGGGGGACGGCTCCGAGCTTGATAATTGCAAAAGGCTGGCGGACGAGCTTTCGGCGGAGTCGGTGATTTTCCACGGTCGCAGACCGATAGAGGAAATGCCGCGCTTTTACGCTATGGCAGACGCGATGATAGTTTCCCTTAACGGGGATTCGGTTTTGGGAAAAACCCTTCCCGGTAAGGTGCAGTCCTATATGGCGGCGGGAAAACCGATTATCGCCGTCGCCGATGGCGAGACCCGCAGAGTTATTGAGGAAGCGGAATGTGGGTATTGCTCGGAACCTGAAAATCCCGAGCAATTGGCGGAAAACGTCCGCACACTCATAAAATGCGGCGATATGTCCGCTATGTCAAGCAAAGCCTTGAATTATTATAACGGCAATTTCACAAAGGATGTTTTTATGAAGCATTTTGTATCCACTTTAGAGGAGTTAGGGGTGAAGTGATTTTGAAGACGCCTAAGGTGTGTATTGTGACGGTTCGCAATATTTTCGACGCCCCATGCCTTTTAAAGTATCGTGAGCTTATTAATCAGCCGTTCGATATTATCTACTGGGATCGCTGCAATATTACGGAGGAATGCGGCGCGGTCAATTACTATCGCTTTGACGGGGCTTTGGCTCCCGAGTCCTCAAAGGCTGAAAAGCTTAAAATGTATATCAGCTTCACCCAATTTGCAAAGAACATTTTAAAAAAGTCCGATTATGAAAAAATCATAGTTTTTCCCACACATGCGGCTTGGCTTATTCTGCCGCTCCTTAAAAAGAAATATAAGGGCAAATATCTGCTGGATATAAGGGATTATGCCGGTGAAAAGAATTTTTTAATCAGCAAATTGACAGGTAGCGCAGTTAAGTACGCGGGCTTAGTAAGCATAACCTCGCCCGCGTACCGTGAGTTTTTGCCCGAACGCGATTATTTAATATCTCACAATATCCAGCCGATAGATTCCGAAACAGTTGCCGCTTACCGCGGGCGGGTAAGAAATAAGGAGGATAAAATCGTATTATCATTTATCGGCTCGGTGCGGTTTATCGATATGCAGATTAAGGTTATTGAAGCTTTCGGGAATGACGAAAGATTTGAGCTTAAATTTATCGGTCGCGGCTCCGAACAGCTCCAAAAATTCTGTGCCGATAAAAAGGTTAAGAACGTTGAGTTGATCGGGCAGTTTAAGCCGGAGCAATTATCTGAGTTTTACATTAAAACCGATATGGCGCTTAATGTTTACGGAAATCAGAATCCATATCTTGATTACGCGCTTTCAAATAAGCTTTACAGCGCCGCGATTATGGGAATGCCTATACTTGTTTCGCCCGACACATATATGGAAACCGTCGCTGAGCAATACGGCTTCGGCCTGGCGGTTGACCCGCGCGATAAGGGCTGTGCCGATTCGGTTTATGAGTATTATGTCAACTGTAAGCCCGAAGAAATACAGGTTGGCTGTGACCGTTTTCTGAACGACGTCATGGAGGACGAAAGGCTTTTCAGCGAAAGCGTAAAATTTTTTTTGGCGGAGGGATAGAATGCGAATAGTAAATATTGAAGATTATTTTATTCCCGATGCAGGCTATCAGATTAATATTATGCCGAAATATCTTTCAATGTTCGGACATGATGTGTGGATAGTTACAAGTAGGGTTGAGGGTATAAAAAAGCCTGCCGCCGAATTTTTCGGAACAGCAAATATTGAAAAAAGGGATGCCGCTTTTACCGAAAAGACAGGTGTAAAAATAGTACGGGTAAAGCCGTTTATTAAAAAAACAGTAAGCAGCCGCATCATTCAGGGCGGCGAGCTTTTCCGCGCGGTAAACTCGCTTAAGCCCGACGTTGTATATGTTCACGGAAACGATACCTTTACGGGAATCCGTTATTTGCTTAAAAAGCATTTGCCTTATGCGCTGGTAACTGACAGCCATATGCTGAGTATGGCTACGGAGAATAAATTTCACCGATTGTTTGCTGCGGGTTACCGAAAGTTTGTAACTCCCCGTATTTTGAAGAATAATATTCCTGTTATCAGAACGCAGGACGACCCTTATGTGGAGAAGTCTTTCGCTATTCCTTTATCACAGGCACCGTGGATTTCCTACGGCTCGGACACATTGCTTTTCCACCCCGACCCTGATGTAAAAAGAGAATTTCGCAAAGAGAACGGAATCGGCGATGACGATTTTGTCGCGGTTTACACGGGCAAGCTTGACGAGCCGAAGGGCGGAAAACTGCTTGCAGAAACCTTCAGGAAAAAATTTGATACAAAGAAAAATGTTGTATTGGTTGCGGTGGGCGGTACGGCGGGTGAATACGGTAAAGAAGTTGAGAAAATCTTTTCAGAATCCGAAAACCGCGTAATCCGTTTTCCAACCCAAAAATACTGCGATTTGCCCCGCTTTTATCAAGCGGCGGATCTTTCGGTTTTTGCAAGGCAGTGCAGCTTGAGCTTTTACGACGCACAGGCGTGCGGGTTGCCTGTCCTTTCGGAGGATAACAATATAAACGTTGACCGTTGCAGTCATCAAAACGGTTGGAATTTTAAGGCGGAAAACTCGGAGGACTTCCGTGCGCACATCGCCGCGGCGGCGAATATGGATGAAAAAGAGTACGCGGCTGTGGGAGAAAACGCATATCGGTTTATCACAGAGCAGTATAACTATGAAGAGAAGGCGCGGGAATATGAAAAAATCATTATCGATACATACGAGCGCTTTTTAAGGAGAGGAAAAAATGCCTAACATATGTTTTTTGCTGGGCGGATTTCAGGGAAACGGAGGCATTGGCAGAGTGACGTCGATTTTGGCTAATGCCTTGGCTGAGAATCAAGAATACAACGTAACGACAATTTCATATCTTCAAAAAAAGAATGTCCCTATGCTTTACAAAACCTCGGACAAGCTTCACTCTTATTATCTGCTTGACACTAATATTTCTATGACTAAAGCAATTTTGACAAAACATTTAATCCGTAAAACAAGGCAGATACTTATCAAGGAGAATATCGATATTTTAGTGGCATGCGGCGCGCTTTATTATCCGTTGGGAATAATCGCTGTTAAAGGAACTTCCGCAAAATGCTTTTGCTGGGAGCATACCAATCCTGCAGTCGGAACGGATTACCGCTTTCAGCGTATTTGCCGCAAATTGGCGGTTAGATGTGCCGACAGGGTAATTGTATTGACAAAATCGGCGGAAAAATATTACAAAGACGTGCTTAAGATAGAACCGTCCCGTTTAGAGCAGATTTATAATCCCGTTGCGGACGAAGCCGCAAAAACGGAAAAATATGATTTAAGCTCAAAGAAAATCATATCCGTCGGACGTCTTTCATTTCAAAAGAATTTTACCGTCTTGCTGGATATTGCCGCAAAGATATTGCCGCGTTATCCCGATTGGTCATGGGATATTTACGGAGCGGGAGAGGAATACGACTTACTTTCGGAGAAAATTTCCAAGCTTTCTTTGGAAGGACGCGTCCGTCTTATGGGTCAGGTTGACTATATTTACGAACGCTACGGCGATTATTCTATGCAGGTTATGACTTCGCTCTATGAGGGCTTCCCGATGACTCTGATTGAGGGCGCGGTTAACCGTCTTCCTCTTATATCGTTTGATATTAAGACGGGTCCTGACGAGATTATTGCCGACGGCGAAAACGGTTTCTTGGTTCCGCCGGAAAACGCGGAGAAAATGCAGGAAAGAATCGAGTATCTAATTAATCATCCCGAGGAAAGGGAAATGATGTCCGAAAAGTCTTTTCGGTCTGTTGAAAAATTCAGAATGGCGGGTATTATGGAGCAATGGAGAAATCTATGTTACAGTCGATAAATACAACAAATACATTAATGACAAGGGAAAAGCGTATGCCTGCGTTTTTCAGGTATTTGTTGTATTTTTACTTTTTTATATCTTTTTACGAGCCATTTTTAAACGGCGTTATCGGTTCGGTAATGAAGTATTATATATTCTTCGTTATGGGTTTGCTTTTATTATTTTACCGTGAAATAAGATTTTCAGGCTACCTTTTTTCGTATTTGATTTGGCTTGTTTATAAATTTGCTTCACTTTTATGGACGACGGATTATTCTATGTTTAACGCCACAGCGATATCGCAGATCGGTATGGTCGCATGGCTTATTTGTCTTACCGGCGTGGATATGGACGGAGAAACGCTCGACGGAATAGTAAATTCCATAGCAATCGGCAGCTTTTCAATAGGATTATTATCAATTTTCTTCAGCGAAGCGTATCATGGCAGGGTTGAAGCAAGACAGGTTTTGACCTTGTTCGGGGTACAAAGCGAGCCGAACAATCAGGGAGCATATATTGCTATCGGCTTTACTATTTTTTTGTACCGTATTCTCAATTCAGAAAAAAACCGCCTGCTTTACGGTATTGCACTTTTGGTAAACGCCTATGCCACATTGAAAACCGGTTCTCGAACAGGGCTTCTTACGCTTGCTGTTGTTGCGCTTGCCCTCCTTTTAACATCCTTACGAAAAAAAGGGTTTTCTGCCTGGAAGGGTATTGTTTTAGGGGTATTAGCATTTGTGGCATTGTATTATATTGTCAAAGCGTATCTTCCGCAAAATACCTTTGAACGCCTTTTCGAGTTCGTTACATATGAGGGCGGAAGTAACCGAGATCTTTTATGGGAAAATGCTTTAGAGCTATATAAACAAGATCTAAACCCCATTTTCGGAGCGGGCTGGGGGGCCTATTTCGCCTATAACGGTATTTACAAGGTTGTTCACAACACCTATCTCGGTATGCTGTGCGACGTCGGAATTATCGGGTTTTTACTCTTTTTTGTTCCGATATTAATCGCGATTTGGAAGCTGTGGAAAAAACGCGAGATTCTTCCGATTTGCTTTTTCATAACCGCCGCCGTACCCGCGTTTTTCAT
Source organism: Acutalibacteraceae bacterium (assembly GCA_051880555.1). GTDB lineage: Bacteria > Bacillota > Clostridia > Oscillospirales > Acutalibacteraceae > UBA737. Next base: position 4,196 of record JBJEOE010000058.1, on the reverse strand, counting down.
CGATTCTATTAATAAACGCTATTTCTGGAATCCTGTTATTTTGCTATTTCTGTATTATAACTATTCGAATCTTAGAAAAGAAGGAAATGAAAATGAAACGGATTCTGATAATTAGCGAGCTGTTTTACCCCAAAAACGCAATAGGCGCTCTAAGACCGACAAAAATCAGAAAGTATCTTACCGAAAAGGGCTATACTGTTGATGTTATTACAAAATCCTTTTCCGCAAATGATGATTCCGAAAACGGTCGGATTTGGCGAATTGATGCTGTTAAAGAAACAAACGTCAGTAAATCCGCCCCAACTTTTCTTCATACGAATAACAGCTTTATAAAGGGATTAAAGCGTTTCAAAAGAATTATCATATCATTGAAGAGCGGAAAAAGATATTACCGCGATGTTATGCGATTTATCGATACCCACCCTGTACCCATATCGGAGTATGACGCGGTTTTTACCACCTTCGGTCCCGTAAGCTCGGTTTTGATAGGTCTGGAGCTTAAAAAGAGATACCCGAAAATTAAATGGATCTGTGATTTCCGCGACCCGATGGTTGTTGAAGAGGTTTCGGTGTTTTTAAAGCCGTATATGCGGGCTCTTCAAAACAGAGCGTGCCGTAAGGCGGATAAAATCATCGCCGTTTCAAATGGATTTCTAAAAAGAATATGTCAAAACCGGTATGCTGACAAAAGATATATGATTCCGAACGGCTACGACCCCTCGGATATGCCCGATATGCTTTCTGCAAGGGCGGACGGTATTTTACATTTTGTATATGCCGGAGCGCTTTATGAGGGTAAAAGAAAAATCACCCCGCTTTTCCGCGCCCTGCGCGAGCTTGCCGATGAGGGGAAAATCAATATTGAAAAAATATGCTTTGACTATGCCGGAAATGATTTTATGTTTTTGAACGAACAGGCAAAAAGCTATAATATGTCGGAAATTCTTAAAAATCACGGCAAACTTTCAAGAGCGGATTGCCTTGCGCTTCAAAAAGCGGCTGATTTTTTAGTTCTTTGCACCTGGAATAACCGCGGCGAGGAGGGAGTGTTCCCGGGTAAATTTCTTGAGTATATGCTCTTTAACAAGCCGATAATCGCTTTGGTGGACGGAAACCTCGCGAACAGCGAGGTGGCTTGTGTTATGCGTGAGGGTAAATTCGGAATTGCTTGCGAAGCGGCGGGCGGAGAAAGGGATCATGCCGCTCTTAAGGCTTACATTGAAAAGCAGTACAGCCTTTTTGAGCAAAATAAGAGCCTTGATTTTGCGCCGAGCCAAAAGGTACTTAACCGATATAATTACGAAAATATAATTCGGCGTATAGAGGAATTAATTTATGAATAAAAGCCGTTCTTTGGGCAGCGACGCGCTGCAGCTTACTATGTCAAAAATGGTGGTTCTGGTAATTTCAATGGCTTCGGGAATGCTTCTATCGCGTTTTCGTTCCTTTGAGGAATACGGAACCTACTCCCAAATAACTATGGTTGTCACGATGGCAACGACAATAGTAATGATGGGCTTACCAAACAGCTTAAACTATTTTTTGGCAAAGGCGGATTCAGATGGAGAACGCAGACATTTTTTGTCGGTGTATTACTCGATGAGCACCGTCTTAAGCCTTTTGGTGGGAGTAATTTTAGTTTGCATAACTCCGCTTTTGACTGCGTATTTCAAAAATCCGCTGATTAAGAATTTTATTTATTTTCTTGCGCTTTTCCCGTGGACTAAAATAATCTGTTCAAGCGTGGAAAACGTGCTTGTTGTATACCGAAAAACCGGTTTTATAGCGGTTTACCGAATTGCCAACAGCATAATTTTGTTAGGTATTATAGTTCTGGTTCAATTAATGAACTGGTCCTTTAGCGTATATATGCTTCTGTACCTTTTGGTTGAAGCGGTTTTTGCACTTTGGGTTTACTTAATAGCATACCGCAACGCGGGTTCAATAGTGGTAAGCTTTGATTTCCGTTTGATAAAAACGATTCTTACCTTTTCCATTCCCTTAGGGCTGGCGTCAATGGTCGGTACATTAAACGTGGAGCTTGATAAATTCGTAATCGGCGGAATGATGGATACCGAAAGGCTTGCGATTTATACCAATGCCTCTAAGGAAATGCCTGTAACAATTATCGCCACCTCAATTACTGCGGTACTAATGCCTCAAATGGTGCGTATGCTTAAAAGCGGCAAAAAAACAGATGCTGTAAGGCTTTGGGGCAATGCCACTGCCTTATCGTTTACAGTAATATGCTTTATAGCCTTTGCGCTTTTCGTTTTCGCACCCGAGGTTATGACTGTGCTTTATTCTGAAAAATATGTTGTGGGAGCTTCCGTATTCAGGGTTTACAGTCTTGTGCTGTTGCTCAGATGCACATATTTCGGAATGATTCTAAATACTACTGGTCATACAAAGTTTATTTTCTATAGCTCATTAGGCTCTTTGGGGCTTAATTTAATACTGAATTATCTGTTTTATTATTTATTCGGCTTTATAGGGCCCGCCATTGCTTCGCTTATTTCACAGCTGCTTATCGACCTTCTCCAGCTTCTCTGGTCCTCAAGGTTGCTGAAAATTCGCTTTTCTGAAATATTTCCGTGGAGGCGTTTGGCGGCTGTGCTACTTATCAACATTGTCGCGGCGGCGGTATTTATGCTTCTGAAATTACTTTTACCGCTTGAAGGATACGTCGGAGCGGTATGGGAGGCAGTGATTTTAGGTATTGTTTGGTTTGTGCTTGCCGCATTGCTCCAGATGAAAAGAATTAAGCGCGACTGGATTAATATAAAAAGCAATTAGCTTTTTATTATAAAAATAATAATTGCCGTAACGGCAAAAAAGGAGAACAATAAAATGATTAATGTAATCGGACTTGGCTACATAGGACTTCCCACGGCGTTGATGATGGCGTCTCACGGACTTGAAATTGTCGGAACAGACTATAATTCCGATTTGGTGGCGACCCTTAACGCGGGAAAGACCACCTTTAAGGAGGACGGCTTGGACGAGCTGTTTGAGCAGGCGCTAAACGCAGGTATCAAGTTTACCACGGAGTATCAGGTAACGGATACTTATATCGTTTCGGTTCCCACTCCCTACGATAAATTTTCCAAAAAAATTGACGCCTGCTATGTTATTTCCGCCGTCAAGGAGGTTATGAAGGTCTGCCCGAAGGGCGCGACGGTCGTAATTGAATCGACGGTTTCTCCCGGTACAATTGATAAATTTGTCCGCCCCGTCGTTGAAGAAAACGGCTTTGTTATCGGGGAGGACATTAATCTCGTCCACGCGCCTGAGAGAATTATTCCGGGCAATATGGTTTACGAGCTGCTTCACAATAACCGCACTATCGGCGCGGACGATAAAGAAATCGGTGAAAAGGTCAAGGAGTATTACGCCTCTTTCTGTCAGGGTGATATTGTTGTAACCGACATTAAAACCGCCGAAATGACAAAGGTTATCGAAAACACCTTCCGCGCGGTTAATATCGCATTTGCGAACGAGCTTGCCAAAATCTGCCGCCACGACGGAATGGACGTTTATGAAATAATTAAGATTTGCAATATGCACCCGAGAGTTAATATTCTTCAGCCCGGCCCCGGAGTCGGCGGTCACTGCATTTCGGTTGACCCGTGGTTTTTGGTGGGCGACTATCCCTCGCTTACAAAGGTTATATGGGAATCAAAGAAGGTTAACGATTCTATGCCCGAATTCGTGCTTGAAAGAATACACGATATTATGCGAGAAAACGGTATGACCGATATTTCCCGCGTAGGTCTTTACGGACTTACATATAAGGAAAACGTGGACGATTACCGCGAGTCTCCGACGCTTCAGCTGCTTGAATGTCAGGAGAGGCATTTGGCAGAACCGCTTAAGGTATACGACCCGTTTATTACACAGGATTTGGTGAAAAATCAGTATCACGATTTAGATAAGTTCCTAAACGACGTTGATTTGGTTGTAATTATGGTCGGACATAACGAAATCAAGGAAAATACTCACAAGCTTTCGGGAAAGCTTGTGCTGGATACGCGCAAGGTCTGCGAGCTTGACGGTATTTACAGATTATAATATTTCATAAAGCGGCAGAATGGAGAATGTTATGAAAACGGTAATGCTTGTTTTCGGCACACGGCCGGAGGCAATAAAAATGTGTCCGCTTGTTGGTGAGCTTAAAAAAAGAAAAAATATTAAGA
>JBJEOE010000057.1:120392-125758 GCA_051880555.1 Acutalibacteraceae bacterium | reverse complement strand
TCCTAATTCACATGCCTTTTCAATAATTGCGTCCTTAAGTTCCCCCTGACCGCAATAATAGAGGTTAACCGTCTTCCCCCTCGACTTTAAAATATTAAGTACCTCTAATAATCTCAAAGGGTCTTTCCCGTCTTCTAAGCGACCTACATAACCGATTGCGGGAGACTTAATCTCAAAATTACTTTTCTCATTTCCCGCATTTCTTATGGCATCGGTATCAAAGCCGTTATATATCAGCTCTATTTTATTTTCAAACTCGGGATAAACCGAAATAATCGATTCCTTTGTATTTTCCGAGATAGCGACAATTTTTTTAACCCTTTTAAGGCTTTTTCTTTGCAGCCACCTGTAATACGGTTTACTATTTAAAACGTAAATATCCCCATGATTCCAAGCAACCGAAGGGACATTCCCCGATAAGAGAAAGGTCGGTATCAAATAATTAAACGATATTTCCAAATCATATTTTTCTTTTCGCTTTTTCAAAAATCCCGCATAAGAAAATACCTGAATATTTTTCCAAACCCGCTTAAGCTTGTTGTCGCCGCTCATTGAAACAATAGGCTTTAAATATTTTATATTACTGTTAACAGGCTCGTTTTTAACGTCAAAATGCGCATATTCAAGAATATCTATGTCATATTTATCGGGGTTAAGATTGTTTACAATTGTTGTCAATATTTTTTCGGCGCCGCCGCCCAATGAATGGGTATAAACGATAAATAAAAGTTTAAATTTTTTTTCGCTCATTATAGGCCTCTTTTTTGTTTAATCACAAAATAAATCCTGTGCTTCATTTCCGTACGCTATTTTCATACTAATTGATAGAAACAACCACATTAATTATATCACTACTTATATAATATGGCAAGCATTTTTACCGAAAACTTAACAAACAACATTTTAAACATATTGAAAATTTGTGAAATTAAAAAAATGCTTGATTTTTCAATTATTATATGATATAATCCGAATAGTTCATAAAAAAAGCGGGTGGTGTTTTCGTGAACAAGCAAGAATCAGACCTCCTACTTTGTCTTAAAAACGCGCCGTTTGTTAATCAACGCGCCTTGGCAAAGGTAAGCGGTTACTCCTTAGGACTTGTTAATTCTTCACTTAAATCACTTATTGAAAACGGGTTTTTAAACCCTGATTACTCATTAACAAACCAAGCCGAGTCCCTATTTGCAAAAAACGCTCCTAAACGCGCTGTTATTCTTGCGGCGGGTGCAGGTATAAGAATGGTACCTATTAATACAGAATTTCCGAAAGCGCTTTTGCAGGTCAAGGGTGAAGCCTTAATCGAGCGGCAAATAAAACAGCTTAACGGCGTGGGTATAACCGACATTACTGTAGTTGTAGGGTATTTAAAAGAAAAATTTGAATACCTTATTGACCGCTACGGCGTAAACCTTATTTATAATGCGGAATATTTCACAAAAAACAATCTTCATTCGCTTTCACTTGCTGAAGTTCACCTTGAAAACTGTTATATTATTCCGTGCGATTTATGGTGCGGTGAAAACCCGTTTAACAGGTTTGAATTATATCCATGGTATGCCGTTACAGATGAAATAACGGTAAACAGCGATATTCGCGTTAACCGCAAGGGTCAGCTTGTAAAGGTTCCGCTTTCACAACCCGGTAACCGAATGTTAGGTATTTGCTATTTAGACGGTGATACAGGCAAAACCGTTTCCCAAAAATTAAAGCTAATGTCAAACGATATAAGATTTGATAATGCTTTTTGGGAAGAAGCCGTTTATAAGGATAAAAAAATGCTGACTTTTGCAAAGGTATTTTCCTCAAAAAATAATTTTGAAATTAACACCTACGAGCAACTGCGCGATATTGACAGCGATTCCCTGCAATTAAAATCCGAAAAAATTTCAATTATTGCGGAAGCAATGAACTGTAAACCTGAAGAAATTGTTGATATAAAAATTCAAAAAAAGGGAATGACCAACCGTTCCTTCCTGTTTACACTTAAAGATAAGCGTTACATTATGCGAATTCCCGGCGAAGGAACCGATAATCTTATAAACCGAAAGGAAGAAGCCGAGGTTTATCAAGTGATTCGGGATAAAAAGCTGTGTGACGATATTATTTACATCAATCCCGAAAACGGCTACAAAATCACCGCCTTTCTTGATAACGCCCGCGTTTGCGACAGCGAAAGCCCCGAGGATATAAGGCGTTGTATGAAGCGACTGCGCGAATTTCATAATATGAAGCTTTCGGTCAACCATTTCTTCGATATATTCGAAAAAATTGATTTTTATGAATCGCTCTGGACAAGCGATGTTTCGCAATATATCGATTATGAAAGCACAAAGAAAAATGTGTTTTCTTTAAAAAGCTACATTGATAAGTATAAAGCCGACTACTGCCTGACCCACATTGACGCGGTACCTGACAATTTCCTTTTCTGTACAGATTCAAACGGAAATGAAGAAATACGGCTTATCGACTGGGAATATTCGGCAATGCAGGACCCCCATGTTGATATTGCAATGTTTATAATTTACGCTATGTACGACCGTACGCACGCCGAACAGCTTATAGACGCTTATTTCCCCGAGGGCTGTGATATTGCAACCCGTATTAAAATTTACTGCTATATTTCCGCTTGCGGCTTGCTTTGGAGCAACTGGTGTGAATATAAGCGGGATTTAGGCGTAGAATTCGGCGAATATTCATTAAAGCAGTACCGCTTTGCTAAAGAATATTACATCATCGCAAAGGAGCTTATGCTAAAGGAGGGGTTAGATGAATAAGGTTAAAAGGGCAATAATAATGGCGGCGGGCATTGGCAAAAGAATGCAGCCCTTAACCCTTGAAACCCCGAAGCCGCTTATAGAGGTAAACGGTCAAAGAATGATTGATACGGTAATAAAGGCTCTTCATAAAAACGGCATTTTTGAAATTTATATTGTTGTAGGCTATTTAAAGGATAAATTTAAGGTATTGCTTAACGAATATACAGGTATAACGCTTATTGAAAATCCCTATTATGACACCTGCAACAATATTTCTTCCCTATATGTTGCAAGAGAGCATTTAAGCGACGCAATAATTCTTGACGGCGACCAAATCATCTATAATCCCGAAATTTTAAATCCTTACTTTACCTATTCGGGTTACAACGCAATCCGGACGGATGAACCGACAGACGAATGGCTGCTCACAGTTGAAAATGATATAATAACCCATTGCAGCCGCACAGGCGGAGAAAAGGGTTGGCAGCTTTACAGCGTTTCCCGTTGGAACAGTGAAGACGCCGCAAGGCTTAAAAAGCATCTTGAAACGGAGTTTGAGCAAAAGCAAAACCGTCAGATATATTGGGACGATGTTGCAATGTTCTGTTACCCGCAGGAATACACCTTGGGAATAAAGAAAATGCAAAAGGGCGATATTATCGAAATCGATACCGTAGACGAGCTTGCACAGATGGATGAAAAATATCAAAAATATATTAATAATGCTTAGAATGGTGATTAAAATGAACAGTAATGTGAAAACCGAAAAAAAGGGTAAAATTGATTGGATGATAACCATTGTACCCTTAGCTATTATAGTAGGACTGAGTATCCTCTTCTTTATTTTACCCGAACAGTCTAATGTTGTAATCAGTCAGGTTCGTTCCCTGCTTGGCGATACAATGGGTGTTTATTACCTGATAATAGGACTTGGTATTTTCCTTTGTTCTATTTTTATTGCCTGCTCCAAATACGGAAAAATAGTATTAGGCGGTCAAAATGAAAAACCGAAATATTCTTTTTTAACCTGGGGCTCTATGATGTTTACCGCAGGTCTCGCGGCAGATATTCTCTTCTATTCTTTCTCTGAGTGGATTTTATACGCCACAGACCCCCATGTTGCAAGTCTCGGCAGTATTCAGGAATGGGCGGGCGTATATCCCCTCTTCCATTGGAGCTTTATTCCCTGGGGCTTTTATCTTGTTTTAGCGGTTGCGTTCGGCTTTATGCTTCATGTACGCAAGAGAGAACGTCAAAAATACTCAGAAGCCTGCCGTCCGATTTTAGGCAAGCACACCGACGGTTGGTTGGGCAGAATTATCGACCTGCTCGCTGTATTTGCACTGCTTGCGGGAACGGCTACAACCTTTACCTTAGCGACTCCTTTGATGGCAAATATTATTACTGAGCTTTTCGGTATCAATATAAGCCGTAATCTTATAACCATTATAATACTTATAGCCACCTGTGCCGTTTATACCTATTCCTTACTCCACGGATTTAAAGGAATAAGCGTACTCGCAAAGGTTTGCATTTACCTTTTCTTCGGTTTATTGGCTTACGTTCTGCTGTTCGGCGGGCATACCCGTTACATAATTGAAACAGGTGTTGAATCGCTCGGTACTATGGTTAAAGAATTTTTCGGTCTTTCCACCTACAGCGACCCTCAGCGTACCAACTCCTTCCCGCAAAATTGGACAATCTTCTATTGGGCTTATTGGATGGTATGGTGTGTTGCGGCGCCCTTCTTCATAGGTACTATTTCAAGAGGCCGCACTATCCGCCAGACAATTTTAGGAGGCTACGGCTTTGGCGTAGGCTCAACCTTATTAAGCTTTATTATACTTGGAAATCAATCCATGGGAATGCAGGTATCGGGCAAAGCCGATTTTATTGCAATGTATAACGAAAGCGGCGACCTTTACGGCATTATCATTGAAATGATAAAGAATATTCCATGTGCTCCGCTGATTCTTGTAGTTGTACTTGTTACAATGATTGCCTTCTATGCAACCTCCTTCGATTCTATCGCGCTTATAGCGTCCTGCTACAGCTACCACAAGCTTGATTCAAACGAAATGCCGAACAAGGTAATACAGCTTATGTGGTGTATCTTGCTTATATTGTTACCGATTGCACTTATATTCTCCGACAGCTCAATGAGCAATCTGCAGTCTGTCAGTATTATTGCGGCATTCCCTATAGGCATTGTAATAGTTCTTATTACGGCAAGCTTTTTCAAAGACGCCAATAAGTTTATTACCGAGGAAAAAGAAACTCCCGCCGAAAAAGAATAATCGAGTAAAGGCTACAGTTAGTTGAACGCCCGACCTCTCACAACGCTAAAAAGCACTTGATACCGTTTAAGGTTTCAAGTGCTTTTTTTACAGTGAATACTATTCTAATTTTTCCAAGCTCCGCTTTGTTCAAAATAATACCATGTGTTATTCAAATATAACCAACCCGTCACCATTGGTCCGCCGTCGCTTAAATAATACCAATTTTCGCCGAGCTTTAGCCAACCCGTAACCATCGGTCCGCCGTCGCTTAAATAATACCAATTTTCGCCGAGCTTTAGCCAACCCGTAACCATCGGTCCGCCGTCGC
>JBJEOE010000057.1:0-120292 GCA_051880555.1 Acutalibacteraceae bacterium | reverse complement strand
TTCGCCGAGCTTTAACCAACCCGTAACCATCGGTCCGCCGTCGCCTAAATAATACCAATATTCGCCGAGCTTTAACCAACCCGTAACCATCGGTCCGCCGTCGCCTAAATAATACCAATATTCGCCGAGCTTTAACCAACCCGTATGCATAACGCCGTTTTCGTTTAAATAGTACCAATTTCCGTTTAATAAAAGCCAGCCTGTTTGCATTATGCCGTTGCTGTTGAAATAGTACCAGTTATTATCTATTAAAGACCAACCGACCGCCAGCTCACCCGAAGGCTTAAGATATGTAAGGTTACCGTTTTCGTTTAACCAACCGTACTTAAAGTATCCGTCTGAATAAATAAACTTCTTACCGTTTATTTCTACTGTACCGTCAGGCTTTTTATACCAATCAAACAAAGCGTTTAAATCAACCGTATTTTCGGTTATACCGTCTATTTTTCCCACCGAAGTATATTGCCACATCATATAATTTTCGATGCCGTCGTCCGGTGAGAAAGCTTCGTTTGGATAGCCTTTATTATCTCCGTAATTTGCTATCCATCTGTAATATACGCAAAGCTCAGGGTCATTAAGGTAATTTTTCCAATAATTTTGGTTTGCGTAAATTCCCGGCATATAACCGTTTTCAATAAAGGCTTCCATATAAACCTTTGCTATTTCAACTAAATCGCACTCGCCGCCGTTTGTTTCTATGTCGGCAAATACGGGAAAAGTCGGCTTAGCGCCTGTTTCTTTTAAAAGACCTATAACATTTTGCGCTTGAATTTTTGCAATTTCTGCCGTTGTCGCAGTATTAAAATGATATACACCGTAAGGAATATTAAGCTTTTCTAAATTTTCGATATACTCAACAAATCTTGTGTCCGCCGAATCGCCGTAATTCTCGGTTGTCTGACCGCCGTGGCTTATACGCAGAATAACCGCGTCAACGTCGGTCTTGCTGAGCTTATCCCAATCAATTGTCCCCTGCCATTTAGAAATGTCTATAACAAAGGTATGGGCACCCTCAACACATTTTCCGCTGTTATCAAAAAGATATTTTTGCTCGTCAATAACAAGCCATCCTTTAACCATTGCTCCGCTATCGGAAAAGTAATAACGGTTTTCGTCAAGCTCAAGCCAGCCCTTAACCATTGCTCCGCCATCGTAAAAATAATAACGGTCTTCTTCAAGATCCAGCCAGCCTGTTTGCATTGCTCCGCCGTCATTGAAATAATACGAATTTTCGCCAAGTCTTAACCAGCCCGTCTGCATAGCGCCGCTGTCATTCAAATAATACCAGGTATCATATAATTTTAGCCAGCCTGTTTGCATTACGCCGTCTTCGTTTAAATAATACCAAGTATCGCCAAGTTTTAACCAGCCCGTCTGCATAGCGCCGTTATCGTTAAAATAATACCACTTATCATTTAATTTAAGCCAACCTGTTTTCATTACTCCGCTGTCATCTAAATAATAACAAGTATCGCCAAGGCTTAACCAACCCGTCTGCATAACGCCGTTTTCATTAAAATAGTACCAATCATCATTTATTCTCAACCAATTTGTCTGGTAAGTTCCGTCTTCTTTTAAATAGTACCGCTTATTATCAATCTCAATCCAACCGCTTTTTGTATTTTGGTCGTAATTTTCTGCTCTAACAACCGAAATAAAAACGCACATAATAAGTACAAACGCTAATACCCCTGAAACTATCCTTTTCATTAAACCACCTTTGTTCTTTCCTGAAATTTCATATAAATAATTATATTATTACAGTACATCATTGTCAAGGACAGATTTAGCCTATATAAGCGTCAAGAAAGTCGGCAATATCCTTAATTACCTCGTCCCTGCAGGTATCGTTGTGAATTTCGTGGCGACAGCCGTCATATAGCTTTATCGTTACGTCCTTTACACCCGCGGCTTTAAGCCTTTCGTAAACCTTGGTCACGCCCTTGCCGTAGTCGCCAACGGGGTCGTCACTGCCCGAAATCAGCAAAACAGGCAAAGTATTAGGCATATTTTTGAACCAGTCGGGACGGTTTGCGAGCTGATTAAGCTTTACAAGGTCGTGCATTGCAGAGACCGTAAACCTGAAATTGCAGAATTTATCCGCTTCGTATTTGGTTATTATATCGCGGTCCTTTGTTATCCATTCAAAATCGGAGTCGCCGTCAAAGCGCTTGTTATACTCCCCGAACGCCAGCTTATTAACAAGCTTGGAACGGTGCTTTTCTCCCCTTAAAAGCCCGATAATATCGGTTGCAAGCAGTCCTAAGGGAGCGGCGGGGTTAGGTCCTCCCGTGCCGCAGATAATAAATTTTTCAATTTCATCGCCGTAATTTTCGGCGACGATTCTTGCTATAAAGGAGCCCATTGAATGTCCCATAAGATAAAGCGGCTTATCGGGATACAGCTTTTTAACCGCGTCCTCAAACGCCTTTACGTCCCTTACAAGGTACTTCCAGCCGTCACGGTGGGATATAAAGCCCAATTCGTTCTCGTCTCTCGCCGTTTTGCCGTGACCCAAATTGTCATAACCGCAACAGACGTAACCCCGCTCGGCAAGCGCGGCAAAAATATGTGCGTAACGCTCGATATACTCGCACATACCGTGAACAAGGTGAAAAATCCCCTTAATTTCGCCGTCGGGAATATAAATAATTCCCTTAAGGGTATGAATATTATCGGTACTCTGCACCTCTATCGCCTTTATTTCGTAGGACATAATTACTCCCCCCTTTATTCTGAAAAGATTTCCGCACTTTTAACCGCTCTTTTCCAGCCGTCGGTCAGTTTTTCGCGTTCTGTATCACTCATTGTAGGTTTAAATTCGGTTTCATCACCGCTCAGCGCTAAAAGCTCCTCTGTGCTTTCCCAAAAGCCGACTCCAAGCCCCGCCAGATAAGCCGCACCCGCGGCGGTTGCCTCTATTCCCACGGGGCGCACAACCGAAAGTCCCGAAATATCCGCCTGAAACTGCATTAAAAAGCTGTTTGCGGCGGCGCCGCCGTCGGCTTTAAGGGAGCTTATTTTAAGCCCTGTGTCCGCCCGCATAGCGGTGATTAAATCATTTGTCTGGTAGGCTATTGCTTCAAGCGCCGCCCTTATAATATGATTTTTGCCCGAGCCTCTTGTAAGGCCGCAGATTGTGCCGCGCGCGTACATATCCCAATACGGCGCGCCAAGCCCCGCAAAGGCGGGAACTATGTAAACTCCCGCGCTGTCCTCGACAGCAAGAGCCGCTTTCTCGCTTTCCGCCGCAGTATTAATAAGCCCCATTTCGTCCCTTAACCACTGAATTACCGCGCCGCCGACAAAGACGCTCCCCTCCAGCGCGTAGCAGACCTTGTTTTTATCCGCCGAGGCGGCAACCGTGGTTATAAGCCCGTTTTTACTGTCAAAAGCCTTATCGCCCGTGTTCATAAGCAGAAAACAGCCTGTGCCGTAGGTGTTTTTAAGCTCGCCTGCCGAAAAGCATTTCTGCCCGAAAAGCGCCGCCTGCTGGTCTCCCGCGATTCCCGAAACGGGGATTTCCTCGCCCAAAATATTCACAAAGCCGTATATTTCACTGCTTGATTTTACCTCCGGCAGCATACAGCGCGGAATATCAAGCCGTTGAAGCAATTTATCGTCCCAGCAAAGCCTATGTATATCGTAAAGCATTGTTCTTGAGGCGTTGGTGCGGTCGGTAACGTGGATTTTGCCGCCCGACAGCTTCCAGATAAGCCATGTATCCACCGTACCTAAAAGCAGGTCTCCCCTTTCGGCTCTTTCCCGCGCGCCCTCGACGTTATCAAGAATCCATTTTATCTTTGTGCCGCTGAAATACGCGTCGATACAAAGCCCCGTAACGCTTTTAACATACGGTTCCAAGCCCTCCGCCTTAAGCTCGTCGCAAAAGTCGGAGGTGCGCCTGCATTGCCAGACAATCGCGTTATAAACAGGCTCGCCCGTCCGCTTATCCCAAATTATCACCGTTTCGCGCTGATTTGTAACCCCTACCGCCGCTATCTCGGCGGGGCTTGCGCCTATCTGGGTGACCGCCTCTGCAACAGCAGAATACTGAACCCCGAAAATCTCCATCGGGTCGTGCTCAACAAAACCGGGCTTAGGATAAATTTGTGTAAACTCCCGCTGTACTGACGAAACGACATTGCCCTTCTTATCGAAAAGTATAGCGCGTGCGCTTGTGGTTCCCTCGTCGAGGGCAAGGATATACTTTTTCATTTTACTCCGCCCTTTACCGTAATTCTCGGCACACGCGGAGAAATTCCGCATATGATTTCATAATTAATAGTGCCGCACATATCCGCAAGCTCCTCTACAGGGAGCGTTTTGCCGAAAAGAACAACCTCGTCCCCCTGCTTTACGCCCGCTATATCCGAAACATCCACCGACAGCTGATCCATACAGATTCTTCCGATTATATTCGCCCTTTTGCCGTTTATAAGCACATATCCCTTGTTTGAAAGCAGTCGCGGATAGCCGTCGGCATAGCCCGCGGTGACGGTGGCGATTTTCATTTCCCTTTCCGCCGTAAAGGTTTTGCCGTAGCTTACAGCGTCTCCCTTTTTAATCTTTTTAACCATTGAAACCACCGATTTTACGGTCATAACGGGCATAAAATCCTCTTTTAGCGTAAGGGTGCTCGACGGAGTAAGCCCATAGAGTATAATACCGGGACGGCACAAATCGAAGTGCTTGTCATTATCAAGGCAAAAGGCAGCGGAGTTACAGCAATGGCGGTATTTAGCTTTAAGCCCCGCCTTTTCAAATCGCTCTACAGCGGCGGCAAAACGGCGGTACTGCGCGTCGGTAAAGCCGTCCTCCTCGGTCTCAGTACGGTCGGAAACCGCAAAATGGGTGAAAATCCCCTCAAACACAAAGCCGTTAAGCCTTGCAGCGTTAATCGCTTCTTCAACACCGCTTAAAGCCTCGTCGCGGCAGTCAAAGCCTAAACGGCTCATACCCGTGTCAAGCTTTATATGAATTTTTACCTTAACGCCGTCCGCGCAGGCTCTTTCCGAAAGGTCGCGGGCGTATTCGGGAGAATACACGCATTGCGATATATCGTTCAAATAAAGCTGAGCCGCCATACTTACGGGGGTGTAGCCCAGAATCAAAATCGGTCTGGTTATCCCACAGCCGCGAAGGGTAATAGCCTCCTCTATATTAGAGACCGCAAAGGCGTCCGCCCCGTGCTGTTCAAGCAAGGGAGCTACAATCCGCGCCGAATGACCGTATGCGTCCGCCTTGACTACCGCCATAAGCTTAGCCCCCGCGGCTTCTTTTTTTATAATATCAAAATTATGTACAAGGGCGTCGAGGTCAATCTCAGCCCATGTTCTGTGCAGAAAATCCAAAATAAACTCCACCTTGAAAATCTTTTAATAATATTATACCACTTATTTCAGTTTTTTCAATCGCTTATTCACTTTTCCCGCAAAAGGAATACAAATAAGGCTCAAAAGCACCCAAAGGCAGGAGTAGGGCATACAAATTTGACCGATTATGTTCATCGGCATTTTACTGTAGTCCCACACATTCCTCTTTAATATTATATTGAAGACAACGCCGAAAATAAACTCTATTGCGGTTATAAATCCGCTCCCGATAAGGCTTTTTACAAAAAGTCCCGCTTTTTTGAGCTTATCGCTCAATGTTCCGAAAAACATAAAGCATATTCCGCCCGCTCCAAGCATTGACCAATGGGTGTAACCGCGCCAGATTATTTCGATTAAACCGTAGCCCACCGCTCCGATTGAAAAAAGCATAAATTTGATTTTACCCGTTTGCATTTTTATCACCCTAAAATATTATCGGTGAAAAAACGCGGGTCTATACAATAGAAAAAGCAGGATTTTTTCCTGCTTTTGTGAAATAGTTTTACCTTTTTCTTCCTGTAATTGCGATAAGGCGTATAAGCTGTGCTAAGGAGACGAGGGCGGCGGCGACATAGGTCATTGCCGCGGCGGAAAGCACACGCTTAGTGTATTTAATATCGTTATCGGTAAGCAGTACCGCGCCGTCTCTAAGAGCGTTTACCGCGCGGCGTGAGGCGTTAAATTCAACGGGCAGGGTTATAAGCTGAAAAATAAGCGCGCCGCAGAAGAAGATAACACCCAGCTTTACCAGAAAATAGAAATTAAAAATAAGACCGATAATTAAAAGCGGCAAAGAAAGCTGAGAGCCCAAATTGCAGAAGGGCAGTATGACCGAGCGCAGTTTTATAGGGAAATAGCCCTTAGCGTACTGGACGGCGTGACCCGCCTCGTGGGCGGCGACGCCTACAGCCGAAACACTGTATGAGCCGCAGACCGACTCCGAAAGCCGTATAGTATTTGTGCGCGGGTCGTAGTGGTCGGTCAGCTTGCCCGAAACCCGCTCAATCTTAACGCCGTAAACGCCGTTTAATTCAAGCACTCTGCGCGCCGCGTCGGCACCGTTTATATCGGTACGGTAGGCGGAATATTTTGAAAAGGTTGTCTTCACCTTTATCTGCGACCATAACGCGATAATAATTGCGGGAACTACAAGATAAAGATAAAGCGAATCAAAACCGTAGTAATATAATCCTCCCAAAAGGTATCACTCCATAATAATTTCAGATGGTATTATTATATACCCTAAATAAACATTTTTAAACGTTAAAGCGGAAGAGTACAATATCCCCGTCCTTCATAACGTATTCCTTGCCCTCGCTTCTGACAAGTCCCTTTTCCTTTGCGGTTACCATATTACCGCCGCACTCGTTTATAAACTCGTCAAAGCCTATTACCTCAGCGCGAATAAAGCCGCGTTCGAAATCGGAGTGGATTTTGCCCGCCGCCTGAGGAGCCTTTGTTCCCTCCTTAATAGTCCAGGCGCGCACCTCGGGCTTGCCGGCGGTAAGGTAAGAAATAAGCCCTAAAAGGTGATAGCACTTTTGAATCATACGGTCAAGTCCGGAGCGCTCAAGACCTAATTCTTCAAGGAACATTTCCTTTTCTTCCTCGGAAAGTCCCGAAATCTCCGCCTCAAGCGCGGCGCAGATAGGCAGAATTTCCGCCTTTTCCTTTTCGGCGATAGCCTTTACCGCGTTGTAATTTTTATTGGAATCAATTCCGCCCGTAAAATCATCCTCGCTCATATTACAGGCGTAAATAACCGGCTTTGCAGACAAAAGCGGAGTATCGTCAAGCACCGCCTGCTCGGTCTCGTCGTTTATTTCCACCGAGCGCGCGGGCAATCCCTGCTCAAGGTGCGCAGACAGCCGCTTTAAAAAGTCAACCTCCCCCTGAAGCTTTTTGTCCCCCTTAAGCGCCTTTTGGGTGCGGTCAAGACGGCGCCCGACCATCTCCATATCCGAGAAAATAAGCTCAAGATTAATAGTCTCAATATCCCTTAAGGGGTCAACCGAGCCCTCAACGTGAATAATGTCGTCGCTTTCAAAACAGCGAACAACGTGAACTATCGCGTCCACCTCGCGGATATTTGAAAGGAACTTGTTGCCTAAGCCCTCACCCTTTGACGCGCCCTTTACAAGACCCGCTATATCCACAAATTCAATCACCGCGGGGGTGAATTTATCGGGCTGATAAATTTCCGCCAACTTTTCAAGCCTTTCGTCGGGAACGCTTACCATTCCCACATTCGGTTCAATCGTGCAAAACGGGTAATTCGCCGACTGGGCGCCCGCGTTTGTTATTGCGTTAAAAAGGGTTGATTTTCCGACATTCGGAAGTCCCACCATACCTAATTTCATATATCCATATTTCTCCTGTTCCTTAATGTTTTATTCATTATATCTCATACGTTCCATTTTTTCAATAGTAAAGCAATTATTCTCTCAAATAATAAAATCCCACCTCTGAAAATAGTACAGAGACGGGATTGATAATTCATACTATATTGGGAGTAGTAATGGCTTTTTCTCAAAAAATTTCAAGCAGTCAGACTTTAAAATTTTCTTCCCTCAAGATAAAAGCGCTTATCATCGGCACAGCCCATAGAAAAGGTCTTGCGCGGGAGGGAACCGTTTTGTCTTACAGCCTCGAAAAGCTCGTCCTTGCGCATACCGTCAAAGATAAAGCCAAGTGTATTTTCCGATTTTGCAAGCTCCCTTACAGAGGTTTCGCCGTGTATGTAATCAATAGAGGCTTGCTTGTTCTGTTTTAAATATTCGTCAAGATAGGTCTGCAATGTGCCTACCGCTAACTTTGCGGTGGGCTTAACCGAAATTTCGCGCTCGTTTCCGCCGTAAACGCAGGTAAATATTTGCGCGTCCTCTCCCCTGTATTCGCCGCCTAAGGAGCTTAAAAAGCCGTTAATAACCTCCTCGGGGTCAACCCCGAAAAGCAGGCGGTAAATCGGCTCGAAATCAAGCGATTCATCATAAATATTTACGATTTCCGCCAATGCGTAGCGGGTACTTTCGGTTTTATTAAGCCTGTAGCACTCCTTTGCGGCGGCAAGGGAATGGTTGCCGTCACCAACCGCAAAAAGCAGCTTATCCTCACTGTTTTCGATAAGCGAATTAAGCCTTTTCTGTATTTCCTCGGCGTTTTTTCCGCTTGCCCGTCTGCCCTTAATATGCCCCGCGTTTTGCATTAAATTGAAATCGTAAAGCGGCTCTTCGCTTTCCAAAGTCTTTCCGAGCGGTTCTATAACCGAACGCTCGGGATCGTCTATTAAAAGCATTATATGCGGTATTTCCATAGGTGCGCCGCGCCTTATTTCAACCCGAGGGGGAATACGCTCCGCCACGGTTTCCTCGGTAGCCCTTATAAGCGCGTCGCTCCCGCTTTCATAGCTGTAATTTTCCAAATCAACAAGACCTACTATACCTCGCCTAAGCTTGCCGTTCGCAAGTGTGCGTTCAACAAAGACAAATGTGTTCTCGTATGTATTAAAAACATCTCCGTCAAGATATTCCCGCATATTCGCGTTAATTTCGGCGGTTCTTTTGCTGTTGTCCCCGTTTAAATAAACCTCGGGAAAGACAATTTTTAAGGCGGAAGGCTCGTCTCCGACAAATTCCTCAACCCTCTTCCAGTAATCAGGCTCGCTTGTGTACTGGTCGCAGGCTATTACAGACCATTTTTCGGGTTTGCACTTAGGTAAAAGAATATTTGCGGGTAAAAATAAATTTTCGTTCATAGCTTTTCTCCCTGATATTATTAAACGCGCCCTCATAAAAAGGCTATGAGGGCGGCTGTTTCTTACTTATAATATGAAAACTCAATAGCGGTCACCGAATCGTCGGTGGGGTTTATATAAACCGTAATACCGTTTCTCCTATCCTTTTCGGAGATAAAGTAATCAAGGTAATAATTATCCTCCGAAACACCGTAAAAATGCGAGGGGGTACCCAAGGTATCTATTATATCGGTAATCGCCATTTTATTGTTGATTCCGTTTACGTTAAATTCATTGTAGGCTTCCGTGTTTGTGTAGAAATCGTTTTCTATCCTGAATTTTACAATACTGCATTTTTTAAGCATTACCGAGCTGTTGGAGGAATTAAAAAAGGTTGCTTTTATTTTTACGTTTTCCTTTTCAAAAAACGCTTCTACCGAATCGCAGGCGTATATAAGCGACTCGGAATCGTACGGTCCGCTTTCAACCAACTCCCAGCCCTTTTTGTTAAGCGCCGAAAGGTTGGTAGGCACGTCAAATTCATCACCTGCAAAGGTTACGTTGAATTTGAACTTTTTACCGAGGTAAACCTCAGAATAATCCTCCTCGTCGAAAAGGCTTATATCGACAAACTGCGGCATAACCTTATCGTCCGACATTATTTTGGGGTGCCGAGCGTCGTCCGTCGCGGTCTTTAGAACCGAAGCGCTTCCGCCCGAATTATCGCTTGAAGCGCCGTAATCCTTATCAACGGGACTGCAAGCCGAAAACAGCATAGCAACCGCCGCAAAGGCGACGACAAAGGATATTATTCTTTTCATACCGTTTACCTCCGAAAACTGAAGAAAAGCCCATTCTTCATATAATATTATTGTATTCGCACGCGGCAAAAAAGTCAACAGCTACTTTTTAAATTTAACGTAAAAAATACGTTTTTATACAAATTACTCCGCCCCGAAACAAAAAAATACAATTAATTCAGAATTTACCTTTAATAATATAATGTCCCGCGCGCACAATAGTAATGCAAACGCAAGAGAAAAATTTTTTAGGAGAGAAAAATACAATGGCTAAGAATGTAGTACCTGAGGCTAAAGACGCCCTCAACCGTTTTAAGATGGAAGCTGCCAACGAGGTTGGCGTTAACTTAAAGCAGGGTTACAACGGTGACCTTACCTCTAAGCAGGCCGGCTCTATCGGCGGACAGATGGTTAAAAAGATGATCGAGTCTTACGAAAACAGTATGAAATAAGACCCCGCGTCAATTATGGAGACCCGCTCGCGGGTCTCCTTTTTTGAATAATAATCCTTTTTCGGCGCAAACTAATAAAAAAGGAGTGATAAAATGTTCGATAAAATTTGTCTTATACTTGTTATAATCGGCGCTCTCAACTGGGGTCTTGTAGGCTTATTTGAGTTCGACCTTGTCGCTTGGGCATTCGGCGGAGCTACAGCCATAATAAGCCGTATAATATATACCGTTATAGCACTTGCGGGCATATGGTGTATATCCCTTCTTTTCAGGGATAGGGGAGCTTCCGGCAACGATTAATCAGCTCGGAACATTTTAAAAGAGAAGCCTTGTTTCGAGGCTTCTCTTTAATTATTTCGGTATCAAAGCGGCTGTTTCTCCTCATTTTCTCCTTGTTCATTTCGGTCGTTCTTAATATCTCGCACAAGGGTGAAAATAATATAAACCGAGCCTGCCGCCAATAATACTATCGCGGCGATAATTACATATCTGAAAGGACTTTTTTCGTTTTTCTGCATATAAAAATCTTTAGCGTAAAAGCTTTTAAAAACTTCATCGGCGTAATCGGTCTCGGTTCCCGACGAGGTATAAAAGCTTAATACATATTCCTTTTTCGCCGCAACGGTATAATAGCCTATCACCGTAAAGCCGCCGCCCGAATCAATTGAGTTCTCTACGGTTTTAATAAAGCTCTGCCCGTCCTTATTTATTATTTCGCCGCGCTTTGCTCCCGTAATATCCGGTATTAACGCCGTGATTTTATCCTCGCTTAAATTTATAAGATTGCCTATGCTCGCCGAAAAGGAGGACTCCGCCACGGCAAGTCTAATCTGCTTTGAATTATCATTATTCACGGCGATAAATTTTATGCCGTTTTCGACGCAGTAGCTTTCAAGCTCGGTATCGGTCATACCGAGAATTTTCGCCGTTTCAGCCGCACTTTTGCCCGATTCATAGGAATAAAAGCCCTCGGGCGCGGTAATTTCAATTTCTCCCGATTCGGCAAAGACCGTGACGGCAAACAGCAAAATCGCACAGACGGCGCAAATAATTTTTTTAATCAAAAAATCACCCGAATATTAAAAAATATTGTTTTGCCTTTTCGCGGCGGTAAGAGTGTTCTGCATAAGCATAGCGATAGTCATAGGACCTACGCCGCCGGGGACAGGGGTTATTGCCGTTGCCTTTTCCTTAACCGCCTCATAGTCCACGTCGCCGTAAAGCTTTCCGTCAACCCTGTTCATACCGACGTCGATTACCACCGCGCCCTCCTTAACCATATCGGCGGTGACGAATTTTGCCTTGCCCACAGCCGCGACCAGAATATCCGCCTTACTGCAAATTTCCTTTAAGTTTTGGGTTTTTGAATGGCATACCGTAACCGTTCCGTTTTTGTGGAGCAAAAGCATAGCCATCGGCTTGCCGACTATGTTAGAACGTCCGATTACTACGCAGTTTTTTCCCTCGGGATTGATATTCTCGTATGCTAACATCTCCATAATCCCTGCCGGTGTGCAAGGAACGAAATCATAGTCGCCTATCATTATTCTGCCCACATTTGCGGGGTGGAAAGCGTCAACGTCCTTTTCGGGCAATATGGAATTTATAATCAGCTTTTCGTCAAGGTGGCGAGGCAAGGGCAACTGGCAGAGTATGCCGTTGATGCTCTTTTTTTGATTAAGCTCGTCCACAAGCTTCAGAAGCTCTTCCTCTGTTGTGCTTTCGGGCAGGGCATATTCCTCCGAGATAATTCCCAGCGACTCGCACGCCTTTTTCTTGTTTGAAACATAGATTTTCGATGCGGGGTCCTCGCCCACTATTATAACCGCAAGACCTACCGTGATTCCTTTTTTATTAAGCTCGGCAACACCCTTTTTAACCCGCTCCTTTACCGCCGCGGATATTACCTTACCGTCAATTATTCTGCTCATTTTCTTCTTCTCCTGTTTCTTCTGTTTCAATAAAATCTTCGTTTTCCGCAAAAATCTCGGTATAGCTGTCCGATACGGCGGTTTCGGCGGCGCGCCTGCGCATTACCGTAAGCAATACCGCTCCCGCAATGCAAATCATAAAGGACAAAAGGCAGGAGACGCGGATATTCCCTATCATCAGGCTGTCGGTGCGGAGAAGCTCGATAATTCCTCTGCCGAAGCCGTACCAGACGCAGTACATAAGGGAAATTTCACCGCTGAAACGGCGCTTTTTACTAAAATAATTAAGTATGAAAAATCCCGCGATGCACCAGACCGACTCATACAAAAAGCAAGGGTGAACCAGACCCTCCCCCATTTCGGAGATTGTCTTGGTGCTTTCCATTCCCCACCAGCTGCTGCCCGTAAAGGAGCCGTATGCCTCTTGATTTACAAAGTTTCCCCAGCGGCCTATACCCTGCCCGATTAGAAAGCCCATCACGGCTAAATCGAACATATCGAGTATCTTAATCTTTCGGATTTTGCACATTACCGCTCCCGAAACAAAGGCTCCGATAACGCCGCCGTAAATGGCAAGCCCCGCAAAGCCCGAGGAATCTCCGAAGCCGAAAAAGTCGCCGATACCGTTAAGCTTTTCACCGTCAAAAATAAGATAATAGACGCGTGCCGAAAGTATCGCTACAGGGGTTGCGACCAGCACCACGTCGAGCATACGGTCGGTGTTTATCCCAAGACGCGCGGCGTTTTTAATGCCGTAGATAAGCGCAAGTAAAAATCCCGTCGCAATTATTATTCCGTACCAGTAAATATCCCAGTGCCGCGATCCCAAGGGTATTGAGAACGCCACGGGCGAAAGGGTAAGCTTTATTCCGAAAATTACCACATCATAGCTCATATATTTATACCTCATTCAGGCTTAATAACCGAAAGAACGGTTTTATCGCCATCCAAGAGGGACAGCCTTTTATAAACGTCTTCAGGAGTAACCTTTTTTAAATACTTAAGCTCGTCAAACAGTCCGCTGTCCGACATAGCGCAGTCAACAAGTCTTGTCGCAATGCTTTCCACACTGTTGAAGGCTCGTACCGCCTCGCCGTACATTCCGCAGCGGACGGCGGAAAAGAGCTTTTTATCGATTCCGTCTGTCTTAAGGCGTTCGACCTCCGCCTTTATCTCCTCCGCGACCCGCTTTGGGTCGGAGGACTCGCCCTCGAATATCACCGCGGAATAGCCGTTGCCCGTAAAATATTCGGTGGAAAACTCATCGTTAATAAGCCCCTCGTTAATCAGCTTTTTATAAAGGGGTGACGCTTCGCCCGCGATTATTTCAAGCAGTATCGCGGTGCGGATTTTCTCCTTGACCGTGCGTTCAGGCTTATCTAAGCCTTCCTTGTACCCGAAGCAGAATAAGGGCTGTGCCACCGCCAGCTTTTGCTCTACATAGCTTTGTGAAACTGCTTCGGGCTCGTCACAGCCGATTCTTTCAATCTCAATCGGCTCGTTTGTCTTAATCGCGCCGTTTATCTTACTTAACACCTTTTCCGAATTTACGTTGCCCGCGATGCAGATAAACATATTTGACGGGTTGTAAAATGTATTGTAGCACTTATAGAGAAGGTTATCGTCGATTTCGGCGATAGATTCCACCGTACCCGCTATATCAATTCTTACAGGGTGATTTTTATACATAGCAAGGAGCATATTAAACATAACCCGCCACTCGGGGCTGTCGTCATACATTCTTATCTCCTGACCGATTATCCCCTGCTCCTTTTGCACGGTTTCGGCGGTAAAATAGGGTGACTGAACAAAATCGAGAAGTATTGAAAGATTATCGTAAAATCTGTCCGAGCAGGAGAAAAGATAGCAGGTACGGTCAAAGGAGGTGTATGCGTTAGCATACGCGCCCGTCGCGGCATATTTGGTAAATGCGTCGCCGTCCTCGCTTTCAAAAAGCTTGTGCTCTAAAAAGTGCGCAATACCCTCGGGCACCTGAGTTTTCTCGCCGTTTACCGAAAAGCAGGTGTCAATCGAGCCGTATTTCGTTCCGAACACCGCGTAAGCCGAGTTATACTGCGGCTTTTCCAAAATATATATTTTAAGACCCGACGGGTGAACCGCCATTACATAGCTTTCCCCTATCTCGCTTTCAAAAACCTGTTTTTGCATTACTTTTCCTCCTTAGGTAAAAGCTTATACACCGTGTGAAGCTTAATGCCTTTCGCGGCGTTAACAATATCCTCGCGGGTAATTTCCGCTATTTCAGCGGCAATTTCCTCGGGGGAGTAAAGGGTTCTGTTGCCCGCCTTTAAGGCGTACCATGTATCAAGCAAAACCTGACTGTCATTATATGAATTAAGCGAATCTCTAAGACTTTTTAGCGAAGCTTCAAATTCAAAGTCGGTAAATTCGCCCTTCTTAACCGCGTCAAGCTGGGCTAAAATTTCCTTCTGAGCCTTTTCGGCATTTTCCGCCTCAACCCCCGAATCGACCGTAACTAACCCCTTTTGGCGAACCGCCGAGGCGGAGCAGTAATAGCAAAGGCTCATTTTTTCCCTTACGTTTGCAAAAAGGCGGGAATAGGGTCCTCCGCCGAAAATATCGGTCATCACCATAAGCGGGAGGGAGACGTCATCGTCCCCGCACATATCCGAGGAAAAGCCCATTACAAGCTTGCCCTGCTTAACCGCCATTCTTTCAGTGATTTCATTGGGCTCCTCTACAGAGGCGGTAGGCTCGCTTGTTTTACAGTCTGTAATGTCACAGCGGTTTATATTTTCAAAGCTTTCGGCAACCGTCTCAAACAGCCTCGGCGGAATTGAAGCGCCTATCACCTGCACACGGACAAAGGCTTTTTTAAGCATATCCTCCCACGCTTTGTAAAGGCTCTCGCCCGTGATTTTTTCCACGTCCTCAACCGTTCCGCACTTGGGAACGCCGTAGGCACTCCCCTTGTACATTTCCTCTATAAGGCGGTTTTTGGCGTAAATACGCTTCTCGCTAATCTCCCCCTTGATATGCTCTATCGCCTTGCGCTTTTCGCGGCTTAAATCCTCCTCGCAGAAAGCGCCGTTTTCGGTCTTAGGCTTGAATATAAGGCTTAACAGCATATCAATAGCCCGCTTCAGGAGCGACTCGCTGTCAAAGGTGTACTTATCGTTTATGACCGAAATTCGCATACGCAAAAGCTGAAAATCGCCGAGCTTTTCCGCCGACGCCTCCAGCCTTGCGCCGTAAAGGCGGCTTAATTTAAAATTAAGCACCGAAAAATCGGGATACTCCGCGCCGCAGGTAGTAAGAATAAACGGCAAAAGCGCGTAAGCCGCCGCAGTATCCGCCGACATCGGCAGATAGAAATTAAAGGATACCGAGGTGGTGTTGAAGCGCTCGTTTTTAATAAACAAGCCCTCTGCACCCTCCGAAAGACCGTAAATTTTAGCAGACATTTTAACCCTCCGAAAAGTTTATACAATTAATCGATTATATTATATCAGTATATGACAGCTTTTGCAACAGTCGGAATATAAAAAAATATAATTATGTCCCCGCCGTACGAAAAAAAGGACATTACCGTTTTCGGCAATGTCCTCAAATTTTACTGTTCTGTTTAAATTACGCGAACGCGGATTACGCCGTCTATAGCGCCGATTTTCTCCGCAACCGCCGAAACGTCCGCCGAACCTATGTCAAGCATAGTGTAGGCGTAGTCGCCGCGGGACTTGTTCAAGAGGTTTTCAATGTTAACATTGTCGCCCGCGAAAATTCCCGTAATGGCGGTGAGCATATTCGGTATATTCTTGTGGATAACGCAGACGCGGTTTTCGCCACTTCTGGGCATTGTGATTTCGGGAAGATTTACCGAGTTTACGATATTTCCGTTCTCGATATAATCGATAAGCTCCTTAGCCGCCATTCCCGCGCAGTTGTCCTCCGATTCGGGGGTGGACGCGCCTAAATGCGGAATAGCGATAACGCCGTCAACGCCCAAAATATCATCGGACGGGAAGTCGGTTACATAAGCCGCAACCTTGCCCGATTCAAGCGCCGCCTTAAGGTCGTCGTTGTTTACAAGACCGCCGCGGGCGAAGTTGAGTATGCGCACGCCGTCCTTCATTTTAGCGATAGAATCGCCGTTTATAAGGTTCTTAGTGCCGTCTGTAAGCGGAACGTGAACGGTGATATAATCGCACTTTTCAAAGATTTCATTTATATCGAAGATATGCACGGCGTTGTGGGTAAGGTTCCACGCCGATTTAACCGAAAGGTAGGGGTCATATCCGTAAACCTGCATACCGAGGGCATTAGCCGCATTAGCAACCATAACTCCGATTGCGCCGAGACCGATAACGCCTACAGACTTGCCCTTAATCTCGGGACCCGCAAAGGCGCTCTTGCCCTTTTCGACCATCTTGCCGACCTCTGCGCCGTTGCCCTTTAAGGTTTTAGCCCATTCAATACCCGAAATTACGCGGCGGGAGCTAATAAGCATACCCGCGATAACAAGCTCCTTAACCGCGTTTGCGTTAGCGCCGGGGGTGTTGAAAACAACGATACCCTGCTCCGAACAACGGTCGATCGGGATATTGTTTGTACCTGCGCCCGCTCTCGCTATAGCCTTTAAGCTTTCGGGGAACTCGGTTTCGTGAAGAGAAGCCGAACGGACAATCGCGCCGTCCGCGTTCTCGACCTCATCGCCAATAGTATACTTATCGTCAAAAACCTCTAAACCCGTTTTGGAGATTTTATTGTAGGTTTTAATCTTATACATTACGCGTTTTCCTCCTCAAACTTCTTCATAAACTCAACAAGCTTTTCCACGCCCTCTACAGGCATAGCGTTGTAGATAGAGGCTCTCATACCGCCGACCGAGCGGTGACCCTTGATATTTACAAAGCCCGCCTTTTTAGCCTCGGCAACGAACTTAGCGTCAAGCTCTTCACTGCCCGTAACAAACGGAACGTTCATTAATGAGCGATCCTCGGGAACAACCGTACCCTTAAACAGCTTGCTTGAATCAAGGAAATCGTAAAGGATTTTTGCCTTTTGCTCGTTAATCTTCTTCATTTCCTCAAGTCCGCCCATCTTCTTTATCCACTTGAAGGTGAGCCCCGCGATATAAATTGCATAGCAGGGCGGGGTGTTGAACATAGAACCGTTGTCCGAGTGGGTCTGGTAATTAAGCATTGTAGGAGTAATATCCATAGCCTTGCCGATTAAATCCTTACGGATAATTACTATTGTTACGCCCGCGGGAGCAACATTCTTCTGCGCGCCGGCATAAAGCACACCGAACTTAGTAACGTCAATAGGCTCGGACAAAATGCAGCTTGAAATATCCGCAACCAGCGGAACGTCGCCTGTATCGGGCAGTTCGTGATATTTTGTACCGTAAATGGTGTTGTTCATACAAATGTGAACATAATCCGCCTCGGGGTCAAAGTCCTCCCTTTTTGTCTTCGGGATATAGGAATAGGTCTTATCGGCAGAGGTCGCAACCGCTCTCGCCTTACCGTAGCGCGCCGCCTCCTTATAAGCCTTGTTAGCCCACTGACCCGTGATGATATAGTCCGCCTTGCCGTTTTTGGTCATAAGGTTAAGGGGCACCATTGCGAACTGGGTGGACGCGCCGCCCTGTAAGAAAAGCACCTCGTAATCGTCGGGGATGTTCATTATCTCGCGAAGATCCGCAACGGTCTCATCAAAAATCGCCTGATATTCCTTTGAACGGTGGGACATTTCCATTACCGACTGTCCTGTTTCACCGTATTCCAACATCTCTGCGGCGGCGGTTTTTAAAACCTCCTCGGGAAGCATTGACGGTCCCGCGCTGAAATTGTAAACTCTTGCCATTGTTATACCCTCCATATTATATAATCAGGAATAGTCCGCTCCTGATATGCGTGATGTATACCATTATATTCCCTTATGTCCGTTTTGTCAATAGGATTGTTAAAATGTTGTCAATCTTTTTTCTGATTTTAAAAATTCACCGAAAAAGTTTGTTATTTTTTTAACAATATGCCCCGAAAAAAATAAATACTCTGCAAAAGCGTAAAAATAAAGCTTATGCAGAGCTTGTTTGCTTTTTAAGAGACAAATCGGAGTTTGTAGGGGAGGGTCTCCGTGCCCTCCCGAAGCATTTGAAGTATAAACGGGAGGGCACAGAGACCCTCCCCTACGTATTTAGATATTCGATGTTAGACGCGGCAAGCATAAATGCCTTCCCTACGTTAAAAACGGATAATGTAGGGAACGGATTTATCCGTTCCGCGATTTAGATTTTAGAGATTAGACAAATATATTATTACATTTAATATCTAAATCAGCTAACCGCGTTATTCGCGCCTACGGTAATGGCGGTGGTATAGTACCTGCCGCTACGGTAAATTTTAACATTTACCTTGTCGTTAGGCTTACATTCCTCGATAAGTCCCTCAAGCTCGGTGTAATCGCCGATAGCCTTTCCGCCGAACTCGGTTATAATATCGCCTTTTGATAGACCCGCGTTTTCTGCAGGACTTCCCTCGGCAACGCTTAAAATAACCGCCCCCGTGGGATAACCGTAATATTTAAGCACACTTGCGGTGTATTTTTCGCTTATCGTGATGCCTACATACGGCTCGGGGTCGTTCTGCTTTTCAATTATTTTTTTGCAGATTTCGGCTACCGTGTTTGACGGAATCGCAAAGCCCATTCCCTCAAATTCCTCAGAAACTATTTTTGAGCTGTTAATTCCCACAAGCTGACCTTTAACGTTTACAAGCGCGCCGCCCGAGTTGCCGGGGTTAATCGCGGCGTCGGTCTGGATAAGCTTTACATCCGAGCTTGCCGATACAACGCGGTTAAGACCGCTTATTACGCCGTAGGTCACGCTGTCCATAAATTCAAGTCCGCCCGGGTTTCCGACGGTTATAACATACTGACCGACCTTAAGCTCTGAGGAATCCGCAAACTCTACGGCGGTAAGCCCGCTCGCGTTAATCTTCAAAACCGCAAGGTCGGAGGCGATATTGTAGCCCACAACCGTAGCCTCGTAGGAATCGGAATCAAGACTGTCTGTAAACACCTCGATTTTAGAGCCCGTTTTATTTGTGATAGCGCCCGAAACAACGTGGTAATTGGTAATTATATAACCGTCCGAGGAGTAAACAACACCGCTTCCCTCGCCCGTTGCCTCACTGCTGCCGCCGAAAAAGCTTGTAACCGAGGTGGTGGTTCTTATCCCGACAACGCTGGGGGTTACCTTTTTCGCCACCGCCTCAACCACCGATTCGGCGGTTTCGTCAATATTTATATTAACATTCTGACCCGAAATATTAGAGGGAGTAAGGGTTGTATTTCCCTCGCTTTTACCTACATTAACCGCCGCAATACCGCTTACCGCGCCTATCACCGCCGCAAGCAGAGCCGCCAGCACAACAACCCCCGCGCCGTACCTCTTGCCGGTCTTCGGCTTTTTGGGCTTAGGCGGCTTATAGTTATACAGCGGGCGACCTGTTTGCGGGTCATAGTTTGCCCCTTTGTTATATGCGCCATACTCGCCGTTAGGGAAAAAGTCGTGCCTTGGAGGCGGGGTATTATTCGCAGTCTCCTCGCGGTTATCGTTTCCGACAGGCTCCGCCGTATATGCGGTATCCTCGTTTTTTACAACCTCGTCCTGAATAATATCCTCGCGGCTTTTTGTATAATATCCGCCCTCGGGCGTTACGGTATATCCGTTACCCGTATTCGGGGTGTCCTTTCCGTTTACCGAATCAAATCCGCTTAATTCGCCGTTTTGCTTATTAAAATCGTCCATAAAACGTTCCTCCTTATCTTTGTGCTTATTATAAACCGCTTTTGTTGCGTTTGTAATTCAAATATATGAACTTTCGGTAAATAAAAAGGAAGAATTTAACGCAAATTTTATTTCATCGGATACCTGATAAACAGCTCCAAAAAGCCCCTTAAATTAAAGGGTACTATCGGATAAAGATAATTTCTGCCCGAAAGGGTCTTTATTAACAGCATACATATAAATATAAGTATTATGCCGCCTATAAAGCCCCAAACGCCTAACACTTGAGTCAAAACAAGTAATAAAAGCCGCTCAAATTTCATAGCATAGCCCATTTCAAAGTTGGGCAGAGAGAAGCTTGCAATAGTGACAAACGCCATAAAGAGTATAGCCTCGGTTATAAACCAGCCCGCGTCTATCGCGAATTGCGAGAGCAAAAGACCGCCGACAATGCCTAATGAATTTGAAAGGGAATCGGGCGTGTTAAGGGAGGCAAGCCGCAGTCCGTCCACCATAAATTCAAGTATTAAAAACTGCAAAATGAGGGGTATCTGCCCTGTATCGTTCGGCATAATTACGTTTAACCGGCGGGGAACTATGCTCGGGTTATTTACAAGCAGTAAATAAAGCGGAGTTATAATCACGTTTGCAACCGATACCGCCATTCTGATAATCCGCGTATAGCTTGCGACGATAGGCTGAAAATAATAGTCGTCGGTCTCCCTGAAAAAATCGGAAAGCGAAATCGGCATTATCATAACCGAGGGTGAATTATCCATTATCAGCACTATTCTGCCGTCAAAAATACAGGCGGAGGCGTAGTCGGGGCGCTCGGTGGTCTTGAATTTCGGAAAAGGATTAAAAAAGGCGTTTTTCTGGAGCTTTTCGGCAATCGCCTGCTGGGTCATCGACGCGCCGTTCAGCTCCATATTTTGAAGCTTTTTTCTTAATATATTAAGCACCCGATCGTCCGCAACCCCGTCAAGATAGCTTATCGCTATATCAAGCTTTGTGCCCTCTCCTATCTGCATATATTCCATTCTAAGGCGGCTGTCGCGGATTCTGCGCCTAATCATAGCGGTATTCATAACAAGGGTTTCAACAAAGCCGTCCCGTGCTCCCCTTAACGACTTGTCCTTCTGCGGTTCCTCGACGCCTCGCGCGGGGTAGGTGCGGGTGTCGATTATCAGCGCGCCGCTTATTCCCTCGACTATTAGCACGGAGGGACCCGAAAGCACCGCCGTAACCGCCGTCTGCTTATCCTCTGTGCTGTCAACCTCAACATAGGGCATTTTAAGCCGTGCAAACTGCGTCATATCGGTGATTTTTTCAATATCTTCGGGGGTCTGCTTATAAAGAAATTCAAGTATTTTTTCGTATACCTCGTCCTTTATAAAGCCGTCGATAAAATAAAGCACCGCCCGTCTTTCACCGATTTCAAGCTCTCTTTTAATAATATCAAAGCTTTTATCGGGCTTAAGAGTGCCGTCAATATATTCTATCCATAGCTCGTAATTATTCATAACAAAACCGCCCTTTCTACGTACTATTGTTTCCGTAAAAAAAGCGGTTTATTATACCAAGGTGAATAAAAGAGCTTTTTTGATTCGGTTATTCTTCCTTTAGTATTTCAACCAGTTTTTCCTCTAAAAGCTTTATTTTAAACTGCGGGGTTTCGGGGGTGTTTGCAAGGGGAAAGGACATTCCGAGCTTTTGATATTTTGAAATACAAAGCTTTCTGAACGCCAAAAGCTCGGTTTTTTCTATAGAGGGATATTTTTTAATTATTTCCGCTAATTTTTTAATATTATCGGTGCTGTCATTAAGCCCCTCTATAATTACCTGTCTTATTCGGGTGGGTATTTTTTTATTGTTAAGCCGCTCCAAAAATTCAAGCGGATTATTAAGCCCGCACCCTACATACTGCCTGTACTCCCTGTCGGTTGTGTACTTAATATCAAGTAAACAATAATCTGTATAATCGAGCAATTCCTCGGTTTTTTCGTTTATAATACAGCCGCTTGTATCAAGGCAGGTGTTTATCCCCTCTTCGTGTGCCTGTTTAAATATCTCGGTGACAAACTCCGCCTGCAAAAGCGGCTCGCCGCCCGAAAGGGTTATGCCGCCCTCCTTACCGAAATACTCCTTATATCTTTCCGCTCTTTCCACAACCTCTTTTGCCGAGTACTGCGTCCCGCCGTTTTTATCCCAGGTTTCGGGATTGTGACAGCAAACGCATCTGAGCGGACAGCCCTGTAAAAACGCTACAAAGCGGACGCCCGGTCCGTCAAGGGTGCCGAGCGTCTGAAAGGAGCTTATTCTTCCTTTAATTAATTCCTTCATTACATAGCCTCGTGGAAGGTGCGGCTTATAACCTCGCGCTGTTGCTCGCGGGAGAGCTTGTGGAAGTTGACCGCATAGCCCGAAACACGAATTGTAAGGTTGGGGTAAGCCGTGGGGTCGTTGTATGCCTCAATCAGCGTTTCGCGATTGAGGACGTTAATATTGATATGGTGCGCCATCTTAGCAAAGTAGCCGTCCAGCACAGAGACAAGGTTATTAACCCTTTCCTCCGCCGTTCTGCCCAAGGTGTCGGGAGTAATGGAAAAGGTATTGGAAATACCGTCGCGGCAATCGTCGTAGGAAAGCTTTGCAACCGAGTTAAGGGAAGCAAGCGCGCCGTTTTCCTCGCGGTTGTGCATAGGATTGGCTCCCGGTGCAAAGGGTGCGCCCGCGGGTCTGCCGTCGGGGGTGGCGGCGGTATTCTTGCCGTACATTACATTTGAGGTTATAGTCAGCGCCGAAAGTGTGTGCTCGGCGTTACGGTAGGTCGGGGTCTTTCTAAGCTCGGTAATCATTTGGTGGGTAAGCTCTTTTGCGATAAGGTCAACGCGGTCGTCGTCATTGCCGAATTTCGGGAACTCGCCCACAGTCTCAAACTCAGTAATAAAGCCGTTTTCGTCCCTTATCGGGCGAACCTCGCCGTATTTAATCGCGCTAAGTGAATCGGCGATTACCGAAAGTCCCGCCACGCCGAACGCCATAAAGCGGTGAACGTCGGTATCGTGAAGCGCCATCTGGGATTTCTCATAGGCGTACTTATCGTGCATATAGTGAATTACGTTCATTGTATTAACGTAAAGGCGGGCGACCCACTCGATATATTTGTCAAGCCTTGCCTTTACCTCTTTATAGTCGAGGACTTCGCTCTCCATTACGCCCATCTGCGGACCTATGTGTATTCCGCTTGTGGTGTCCACGCCGCCGTTGATTGCAAGCAGTAAAAGCTTGGGAAGATTACAGCGCGCGCCGAAGAACTGCATCTGCTTACCGATTTTCATAGCCGAAACACAGCAGGCTATGGCGTAATCGTCGCCGTAAATGGGTCTCATAAGGTCGTCGTTTTCGTACTGAATGGAATCGGTATCGCAGGAGACCTTGGCGCAGAATTTCTTAAAGCCCTCGGGCAGAGAGTTTGACCACAAAACGGTAAGGTTCGGCTCGGGCGATGAGCCCAGAGTATAAAGGGTATTTAAAATACGGAAGCTGTTTTTGGTGACTAAGGTTCTGCCGTCCTCACCCATTCCGCCTACGCTTTCGGTAATCCACATCGGGTCGCCGCCGAAAAGCTCGTTATAGTCGGGTGTGCGCAGGTGACGGGCGATTCTAAGCTTCATTACAAAATCGTCAATAAGCTCCTGCGCCGTGCCTTCGGTTAAAACTCCGTTTTTAATATCGCGCTCGATGTAAATATCAAAGAAGGTGCTGACTCTGCCTAAGGACATAGCCGCGCCGTTCTGCTCCTTAATAGCGGCAAGATAAGCAAAATATGTCCACTGGATAGCCTCTTTGGCGTTGCTTGCGGGCTCGCTTATATCAAAGCCGTACATAGCCGCCATTTCCTTCATATAGCCTAAAAACGCTATCTGCTGGAAAAGCTCCTCGTCAAGCTTGATTTCGTCCGCGCCGAAATTACCCTCGGCTAAAGCCGCCTTGTCCTTTTTCTTTTCGGCAACAAGCCTGTCAATACCGTAAAGGGCGACGCGTCTGTAATCGCCTATAATTCTTCCTCTGCCGTAGGCGTCGGGCAGACCGGTTAAAATATGGCTTCTGCGGGCTAAGCGCATTTCCTCGGTGTAGGCTCTGAAAACGCCGTCGTTGTGGGTGGTTCTGTACTTAAACTCGCTTTCCAGCTTATCACTGAGCTTGTAGCCGTAAGCTTCGCACGCCTGTCGTGCCATACGAATACCGCCAAAGGGGTTAACCCCGCGCTTTAAGGGGCGGTTGGTCTGCATACCGACAATAAGCTCCTTGTCCTTATCGATATAACCGGGTGCATATGCCGTAAGAGACGATACCGTCTCGGTATCGATATCAAGCACACCGCCGTACTGTCTTTCAAGCTCAAAAAGGGAGTTAAGCCGCCCCATAAGCTCCTTTGTACGCTTGGTAGCGCCCTTTAAAAAGCTGTCGTCACCCTTGTACTCGGTGTAGTTATTCTGTATAAAATCGCGGACGTTAATTTCGTCCTGCCATACGCCCGCTTTAAATCCGTTCCAATTGCTGTGTTCCATTATAATCCTCCTAAACAATACAAAAGGGCAATCCAGTAATTAGCTGAATTGCCCAGACGGTCGGCATTTTAGGCTCGCGCTCCACGCGGTTACCCGCTTATCCGTCAGTCACGCGACCTTTAGTACGGTATTATAATACAACATATTGGGTTATTTGTCAATAGGCTATCTACATTTTGATAAATTGCATTTCTACGGCGCATAAAATCAACTATTTTTGTGCAAATAAACGGTTTGGCATTTTTACGCCCCCATAAATATTTCAAAAATATTCCTAAAAGCCTTGTTTATTGAAAGCTTATTATGTATAATGGATTTAATTACCGTGAAAGGAGCGGCAAAGAAATGAACGTAATTAAAATCGATTCCCTTGTAAAATTTTACGGCAGGTCAAGGGGCATTGACGGGATTAACCTCCAAGTCGAGGAGGGGGATTTCTTTGGTTTCATAGGTCCAAACGGCGCGGGCAAGAGCACTACGGTCCGCACCCTTTTGGGTCTTATCTCCCCTACCTCGGGCAGTGCCGAAATTTCAGGTAAGGATATAATAAAAAGCAAAACCGAAATATTAAGCGAGGTAGGCTATATGCCGTCGGAGGCGGCGTTTTACCCCGATATGAGGGTGCGGGAGGTAATAAGGCTTTCGGCGGCTCTTCGCAAAAAGGACTGCTCGGCTACGGCAAAGCGCCTGTGCGAGCGTTTACAGCTTGATACCGAGAAAAAAATTAAGGAGCTGTCGCTGGGCAACCGCAAAAAGGTCTCGA
Source organism: Acutalibacteraceae bacterium (assembly GCA_051880555.1). Classification (GTDB taxonomy): domain Bacteria; phylum Bacillota; class Clostridia; order Oscillospirales; family Acutalibacteraceae; genus UBA737. Next base: position 94,884 of record JBJEOE010000057.1, on the reverse strand, counting down.
TTGTCTGCGCCTTACAGCACACGCCGCGACTTTGTATATTGGACGAGCCGACAAGCGGACTTGACCCGCTTATGCAACGTGAATTTTACGCGATTTTAAAGGAATTAAACGAAAGCGGTACGACCGTTTTTCTTTCCTCCCACATTCTTTCCGAGGTTCAGCGTTACTGCAAGCACGCCGCCGTTATAAGAGACGGCAAAATACTTGTGTGCGACAGTATAGAAAATATAGGTCACACCGAGGCAAAGCGGGTTTCTTTACGCGGAATTTCCGCCCCGCCCGCGCTTGACGGTATTAAGGACCTAAAGCAAAACGGAGATACTCTAAGCTTTTTATACAGCGGAAGTCCCTCTATGCTCCTAAGCGAGCTTTCAAAGCTCCCGATTACCGACATTAATATTACAGAGCCTGATTTAGAAGAAATCTTTATGCACTTTTATTCAAAGGAGGAACGGAAATGACCATAATAAAGCATGAGCTTAAGGCGGGCAAAAACAGCCTTATTATATGGACGGCGATAATCGCTTTTATGCTTGCTCTCTGTATTTTTATTTATCCGCAAATGGGCAGTCAGATGAGTGAAATCAGCGGAATGTTTGCAAATATGGGAAGCTTTTCGGCGGCTTTCGGTATGGATAAGATAAATTTCGGCGAGTTTTCGGGCTTTTTTGCCGTTGAGTGTGGGAATGTTTTGGGGCTTGGCGGCGCCTTCTTTGCGGCGCTTTTGGGAATTTCCGCCCTTGCAAAGGAGGAAAAGGAGCATACCGCCGAATTTCTCTTAACCCATCCGATAAGCCGCAGGGCGGTGGTTTTAAACAAGCTTTGCGCCGCAGTTTTTGAGCTTATACTCCTTAACCTCGCGGTCGCGGGGGTTACCGCCCTTTCGATTTTAATTATCGGCGAAAAGCCCGATGTATACAAATTATTCCTGATGTTCTTAGCCTACTTTATAATGCAGCTTGAAACCTGTTCTATTTGCTTTGGGGCTTCGGCGTTTATAAGCTCAGGCTCGGCAGGAATAGGTCTCGGTGCCGCCGCGCTCTTCTATTTCCTTAATATAGTAGCAAACCTTACCGAAAAGGCGGAGTTTTTAAAATACCTTACCCCCTTCGGCTATACCGACGGTGCGGACATAATAGCAAACGGTGAAATTGAGCTTAAATATCTGGTTTTCGGGCTTATTTTCTCGGTAATCGGCATTGCCGCCGCATTTTATAAGTACAATAAAAAGGATATTGCTTGATATTAGCGGAAAAGTATGTTAAAATTGAAACAATATTTTTGAAAGGTGAAACAAAATGAAAACAGTAGTATCGGTAATCGGCAAGGACGCCGTGGGCATTATTTCAAAGGTAAGCGCGGTCTGCGCGGACTGCGGAGCTAATATTGTGGATATTACCCAGTCGGTTTTGCAGGATATGTTCGTAATGGTAATGCTTACTGAGATTAGCGGGCTTAACTGCTCCTTTACCGAATTTTCGGACAAAATGAAGGCTCTGGGAACGGACAACAATCTCGACATCCGCGTTATGCACGAGGATATTTTCAATTCAATGCACCGAATTTAAAGGGGTACAATATGCTTAATATAAATGACATAATGGAAACCATTAATATGATTTCCGAAGAAAATCTTGACATACGCACAATTACAATGGGTATCTCCCTTTTAGATTGCGCGGATTTCGACATTAAACGCTCCTGCGACAAGGTCTATGACAAAATAACCCGCCTTGCGGGAAAGCTGGTCGAGACTGGGGAAAATATCGAGCGCGAATACGGTATTCCGATAATAAATAAGCGTATTTCGGTAACGCCGATAGCCCTTTTGGCGGCGAACGGCGGCGACCCCGTTATGTACGCGAAAACCCTCCAAAGAGCGGCGGACGCGACGGGAGTAAACTTTATAGGCGGCTATTCAGCCCTTGTGCATAAGGGCTTTTCGGCGGGGGACGAAGCGCTTATCCGCTCTATCCCCGAGGCGCTTTCCGTCACCGAAAACATCTGCTCCTCTGTAAATATCGGCTCTACAAAATCGGGCATTAATATGGACGCGGTAAAGCTTATGGGCGAGGTTGTAAGACAAACCGCCGAGATTACCGCCGACCGCGAGTGCATAGGCTGTGCAAAGCTTGTTGTGTTCTGCAACGCGGTGGAGGATAACCCCTTTATGGCAGGCGCGTTCCACGGCGTAGGCGAGCCCGACTGCGTTATCCACGTCGGCGTTTCGGGTCCCGGCGTTGTTCAGGCGGCGCTTAAAAAATGCCCCGACGGCGACTTAGGACAGGTTGCCGAAACCATAAAGCGCACCGCCTTTAAGATAACCCGTATGGGTCAGCTTGTCGGCACAGAGGCTTCAAAGCGTTTGGGCGTTCCCTTTGGAATTGTTGACCTTTCGCTTGCCCCCACCCCCGCCGTGGGCGATTCGGTTGCGCATATATTAGAGGAAATGGGGCTTGAGACCTGCGGTATTCACGGCACAACTGCGGCGCTGGCTCTGCTTAACGACGCGGTTAAAAAGGGCGGCGTAATGGCGTCCTCCTCCGTAGGCGGGCTTTCGGGCGCATTTATACCCGTAACCGAGGACGCGGGAATGATTGACGCGGCGCGTTCGGGAGATTTACAGCTCGAAAAGTTAGAGGCTATGACCGCTGTTTGCTCTGTAGGCCTTGATATGATTGCAATTCCCGGCGAAACCCCCACCGAGGTGATTTCCGCCATTATTGCAGACGAGGCGGCAATAGGTATGGTAAACTCCAAAACCACCGCCGTTAGGGTTATCCCCGCAATCGGCAAAAAGGCGGGCGAGGAGCTTAATTTCGGCGGACTTTTAGGCTCGGGTCCGATTATGAGGGTTAACCTTAACAAGAGCCCTAAGAGGTTTATCGACCGCGCGGGCAGAATCCCCGCCCCGCTGCAAAGCCTTAAAAACTAAGCTATGAAAAAAAGTAATATTGTACTAATAGGTATGCCGGGCGCGGGCAAAAGCACTATAGGCGTAGTGCTTGCAAAAACGGCGGCTCTTGAATTTGTGGATACCGACCTGTTAATCCAAAAGCAGACGGGAAGAAAGCTTCAGGATATTATCGACCGCGACGGAATTGATGAATTTTTAAAAATTGAGGGCGAAGTTATTTCCGCTCTTGATTCTAAAAACAGCGTTATAGCAACAGGCGGGAGCGCGGTTTTTTCCGAAAAGGCAATGGATAATTTAAAGAGTGACGGAATTATCGTTTATCTTGACGTTCCCTTAGACGAAATTAAACGCCGCGTGGATAACATCACCACACGCGGCATCGCAATGAAATCGGGCGAAACCCTCGAAACAGTATATAACGAGCGGCTCCCGCTTTACAAAAAATACGCGGATATAACCGTCCCCTTAGACACAACCGAGCAAACCGTGGAGCGGATTATCAAAGACCTATAAAAACAGAGGCTGTAAAAAACAAATCCCGATTTGTCCGATAAAAAGCAAACAAGCTCTGCATAAGCATTGTTTTCGTGCTTTTGCAGAGCTTATTTTTCTCGGCTATGCGATAAATAATCCCCTATTTCTTTTATATAAAGCTTTCCCATACTGCTTAAAATCATATTTTTCTTGATTATATAGCCTATCTCCATTCTGCCGCCCACGGTCTCGCCGTCGGTTTTAAGGGGAACAGCGATACATTCCGAGCCGTTAAGCTCCTCGCAGATAATTCCCGAGCAAAGCGTATAGCCGTTAAGCCCTATCATTAAATTAAGCATTGTCGCGCGGTCGGTCGCCTTAATCGTTCGCGGATAGTCACGGGTGCTGAAAACCTCCTCCGCAAAGTAAAAGGATACTTCCGCGCCCTGCTCAAAGGAAAGACAGGGGTAATCGGCAAGCTCGGAAAAGTCAATTTCCCGCTTTTTTGCAAGCGGATGCCCTTTCCACAAATAAACATAGGTGTCGCACTCGGTAAGACGGTGAAATTCAAGCCCGTTTGTGCGGAGCAGCTTTTCAATCGCCTTGCGGTTAAAGTCGCTTAAATACAGTATTCCGATTTCGCTTTTGGAGGTTATCACGTCGTCGATAACCTCCTTTGTTTTGGTTTCCCTTATAGCAAACTCGTATTCCTCGGTGTCAAACTGCTTGACCATTTCCACAAAGCTTTTAACGGCAAAGGAATAATGCTGGGTCGATACCCCGAACTTCTTTTTTCTCTTTCCCGCTTTGCCGTATTTGCCCATTAATGACTCATACTGATAGTAAACCTGTCTTGCGTAGGTGATAAACTCCAGCCCGTCCGCGGTAAGGGAGGCTCCCCTGCCGCTTCTGTGGAACAGCTTAATTCCCAGCTCCTTTTCAAGCTCCTTAATAGCTCCCGTAAGGGAGGGCTGAGCGACATATAAAAGCTCCGCCGCCTTATTAAACGAGCCAGTTTCGGAAATTGTTATAGCGTAATGCAGCTGTTGTATAGTCATATACCTTTAGCCCCTTATACTATCCTGTTTTGAGATTTGCCCGCTAAAAACGCCTTTATATTATCCTCAACAATACCTAAAAGCCGCTTTCTCGTAGCCAGCGGCGCCCAGGAGGTGTGGGGCGTTATTATGATATTCGGCGCGGTTTCAAGTCGGCTTTTGGGGCTTTGCGGCTCTTCCTTTAAAACGTCTATCGCCGCTCCCGAAAGCTTGCCCGAGCAAAGGGCATTATAAAGCGCGTCCTCGTCCACCGTGCCGCCGCGGGAGGTGTTAATGAAAAAAGCACCGTCCTTGCATTTATTAAAGGCTTCTTCGTTCATCATATCCGCGCTCTGCTCATTCAGCGGACAGTGAAGAGAAATAATATCGCTTTCTTTCAGAAGAGTATCGAAATCAACAAACCGCGTCTCCCCGTTTTCGCGAACGGTTCTCGTAAAAACGATAACCTTGATACCAAGACCCTTTGCCGCTTTTTCCACCGCTTTACCGATACTTCCGTAGCCGACAATACCGAGGGTCTTGCCGAAGACCTCCTCCGAGGAAAAAACAAGCGGCGAAAAAACCTGAGAGCTTTTCCAACCGCCTGATTTTACAAACGCGTCATACTTTGAAATAGCGGTATAGTGCATAAGAATATAGCCCAACACCTGCTGGGCTACCGCGTTGGTCGAATATCCGCCCGCGTTGCAGACCGCAACCCCTTTTTCAGCCGCGTATTCGGTATCAATATTATTATATCCCGTAGCAAAAAGCCCTACATATTTAAGCCGCGGCGACGCGTCAAATACCTCTTTATCAATTACCGTCTTATTGCAGAGGATAATATCGGTATCCGCCGCCTCCTTTAAAAGCTCGTCCCGTCCGATATTTTCATACTCTTTTACCTCGCCGAACTGCTTAAAGGTATCAAGCGAAAGGTCGCCGTTCGCCTTTAAGGTGGCGCAGTCAGTTAAGAGGAGCTTCATTTTTGCGCCCGACCTTTCTCTTTGTGCCGTCAGGCTCCAAAATATATGTATTTTCAAGCTGAGCAATAAGGCTCTGCTTATAAGCGTCTATATACTCGCGGCGAAGCTTAAACTGCTCCGCCTTTTCCTCCTCGGTAAGACCCTCGGATTTCTGCTTGCGCGCAAGCTCGTTTATGCGTTTTATCTTTTCTTCGGTCATACTGTTACCTCAAATCTCATTTCTGCCCTCTAAGGCTCGCGCCAAAGTAAACTCGTCTGCATATTCAAGGTCTCCGCCTACGGGTATGCCGTAGGCAAGGCGGGTCACCTTAATCCCCATAGGCTTTACGAGGCGGGAAATATAGCTTGCCGTCGCCTCGCCCTCAACCGTAGGATTTGTCGCCATAATGATTTCGTTAACCTCGCCCGAGCCCAGTCTCGCCATTAATTCCTTTATTCTTAACTGGTCGGGGCCGATGCCGTCAAGGGGCGAAATAACCCCGTGCAGAACGTGATAAACGCCCGTATATTCCCGCGTGCGCTCAAACGCCATAACGTCCTTAGGCTCGGCGACAACGCAGATAACCGAGCGGTCGCGGCGGTTATCGTCGCAAATGTCGCACACCTCTTTATCGGTAAGCCCCTGACAGACCTTGCAGAAATGAATTTTTCTTTTCGCGTTTATAAGCGCCTCGGCAAATTTTTCGGCGCGCTCGGGCGGTTGCTCCAATATACTGAAGGCAAGCCTTTGCGCGGTCTTTCTGCCAATCCCCGGCAATCGCTCAAACTGGGCGATAAGCTCGGTAAGCGGAACTATATTATTAGCCATTATTAAAATAATCCCGGCATATTAAGCCCGCCTGTAATCGCGCCCATTTCGGTCTCGGAATCCTTGACCGCATTTCCGATAGCCTCGTTCACCGCGACGGTTATTAAATCCTCAAGCATCTCTGAGTCCTCGGGGTCAATAGCCTCAGGCTTGATTTTAACGCTCTTAATAAGATGCTTGCCGTCAACCGTGACCTCAACCAAGCCGCCGCCCGATACCGCGGTGTACTCGCGTTGCTCCAAATCCTCCTGAAGCGCCGCCATATCCGACTGCATTTTCTGCGCCTGCTTAAGCATCTGATTCATATTTCCGGGTCCGCCTGAATTAGGTATTCTTACTTTCATTTTCTTTAACTCCTTAATTAATTTCAAAATTTTTAAGTCTGTCCGCAAGGGCGGCGAGCGGGTCTTCCTCCGCTTTAGGCGCCGCCGCGGTGTAGGGACCTAATTTATAGGTAACCCCCAGCACCGTCTGCGCGGCTTTTCTTATACTGTCCTTATAAAGTCCGTTTCCGCTGTTAATAAGCGAGCGGAACTGCCCGTTCGGCGCGTCAATCAAAAGGTACTGCCCCTTAATATACGCCGCCGAGCCCTTTAGCACCCCTGCTATAAGCGGGCAGGAGGTTTTGAGTATTCTTAACACCTCGTCCCAATTATCAACAGGCGTTATCTCCCCGTCGGGCGCGGACTTCGGCGCGCTTATCTGCGGCTCGTCCGCGGGGTATTCGGGCAGAGGTATCTCCCCATCGTCGGGGTTAGCGTCCTCATTTTGGGGAGGTGAAATCGGCTTTTCGGGAGCGGGCGCGGCTTTCAAAGGAACAGAGGGCGCAACAACTCTTGCCGTTCCGTTTTCAAGCGCGGCTATTCTGCGTTCGAGAGAGGCTAAATCATATGACAGAGAGGGCGTACAAAGCCTTATCACCGTCATCTCCATCTCACAGCGGCGGTTGCCGCTCTGCATACCCGCGTTTGCCGCCTGAAGAGCCGATAGGGTATACATTATATCCTTTATATCGTAATCCGCCGCCTGCTCCTCAAGCGCCTTTAGCTTTGCCGACGAGCATACAATGGGCTTATTATCTCCCTTAACCGTCTTAATTATCATCAAATCGCGGTAATGGGAGGTAAGCTCCGCCAAAAGCCTCTGCATATCGACAGAATTACCGTAAAGTCTATCAATAAGCATTAAAGCGCCCTCTGCGTCTTTAAGCTTAATATAATCGGCTAATTTAATAAGATAATCGCCGCCCGCCATACCGCAGACGCTTTCCACCGTCTCCTCGTCGATATTCTTACTGCCCGAGGCGCAAAGGTCTAAAATCGAGAGCGCGTCCCTCATTCCCCCATCCGCCGCGGCGGCGATAAGCGAAGCCGCGCCGTCCGAAACGGTAAGCCCCTCTTTATCGGCAATATACTGAATCCGCTCGCAAATCCTGTCCGCCTCGATTCTTCTGAAATCAAACCTTTGACAGCGGGACAAAATAGTTGCGGGGAGCTTATGCACCTCGGTCGTCGCGAGAATGAAAACAACGTGGGCAGGCGGCTCCTCAAGGGTCTTTAAAAGCGCGTTAAAGGCGCTGACGGTAAGCATATGCACCTCGTCGATAATATAAACGCGGTATTTCGAGGAGGAGGGGGCAAAGGAAACCTGATCCCTTAATTCCCTAATGCTGTCAACACTGTTATTGGAGGCGGCGTCGATCTCGACAATATCGGTATTCTCGCCATTTGCAACCGAAAGACAGCTTTCACACTTAAGGCAGGGGTCGCCCTCCTGCGGGTTTAGGCAATTTACCGCCTTTGCCAAAATTTTAGCACAGCTGGTTTTGCCGGTTCCCCTCGTTCCCGTAAAAAGATAAGCGTGAACGGTCTTGCCCGCCGCCAGCTCGTTTTTAAGGGTCTCGGTTATATGCTCCTGACCGACAACCTCCGAAAAGGTCTGCGGACGGTATTTTCTGTAAAGCGCCTGATAAGCCACGTTTATCCCTCCCTTTTGCAAAAAAACTTGCGTATTTAAGTGTACGAATGAGCCGATTTACTGCGGCGCACAGGACAAACTGCTTAATGCTGCTCGGTTCCCCGCCTGACATGGTTCGCAGCGCCCCGTCGCACAGGACCCGCCCATTCGCACACTTAAACACGCAATTTTAAGTGAACTCACGGTTTTACAAATGCTATTTTAACACAAAAATATTTTTTTTACAATACCTAACACATAAATTGTTGAAAAAAATTCATATTCCTGATATAATTGTGTTGTATAGTAAGATAATGAAAGGTGTGTTTACTTTGAAGGGAATAACAGTTAAGGAGCTTTTTGCTCCTAATGACAGTCTCGGCTACGCGCTTTTAAAGGGCGTTACCTACCCTTTTGAGGCTTTATGTAGGATTAGCGACTATATTAAGGAGATAGGACCCACCCTCGACCCCGAAATATACGAAAGCAAGGGCGAAAACATCTGGATTGCAAAATCCGCCAAGGTCGCCCCGACCGCGAGCATAACAGGTCCCTGCATTATAGGCGAACGTACCGAAGTGCGCCACTGCGCCTTTATCCGCGGCAGTGCCCTTGTAGGCAACGACTGTGTTGTGGGAAATTCAACCGAGCTTAAGAATGTTATTTTAATCGATACCGTTCAGGTTCCGCATTACAATTATGTGGGCGACTCGGTTTTAGGCTCACATTCCCATATGGGCGCGGGGTCTATCACCTCGAACGTAAAGTCGGATAAAACCCTTGTTGTTATAAAATCGGGTGATGAAAAGCTCGAAACGGGGCTTAAAAAAATGGGCGCTGTCTTGGGCGACTATGTTGAGGTCGGCTGTGGCTCGGTGCTTAATCCCGGAACGGTAATCGGGAAAAAATCCAATGTATATCCCCTGTCCTCTGTACGAGGGGTGATTCCCGAAAACAGCATTTACAAAAAGGCGGGAGAGGTAGCAGCAAAGCGTTATGAGTATTGAAATCTGGGACGTTCTCGATGAAAACGGCAGACCCACAGGCAAAACCACCCTGCGCGGTCAAAGCGTTTTAAAGTCGGGCGAGTACCATCTCGTTGTGCATATATGGATAATTTCCGGCTCGGGAAGCTTCCTTATACAGCGCCGCGCGGAGGATAAGAAGCTAATGCCGGGCGAATGGGCGGCAACGGGCGGAGCCGCCGTTTCGGGCGAGGATTCCTTTACCGCCGCTAAGCGGGAGCTTTTTGAGGAGTTAGGAATAAAATCCGACCGAGAAAGCCTTAAAAAAATTACAAGAATCAAACGCCGCAGCTCCCTGCTTGACGTTTGGGCTATTGTCTGCGACATACCCGAGAGCAAGCTTGTGCTTCAGCGCTCGGAGGTTTCCGAGGCTAAGTGGGTCTCGAAAGAGGAGCTTCGCGAAATGATAAGAAGCGGAAGGTTTCACAATTACGGAAAAGAATACTTTGACTGTATTTTTGAAAAATTAGAAAGCTTAAGAGGTGCCGTTATATATGAGTCTTAACACGGAGGGTGTAAGCTGCGTTGGCTGTCACGCCTATCTTTTCGAGGAAGACGATATTGTTTACTGTCCCGTTTGCGGCGCTCCCCACCACAGGGAATGCTACGAAAGGCTTGGTCACTGCGCTCTTGAGGCGCTTCACGGCACGGATAGGCAGTACGACCTTGTAAAGGAGCGCGAGGAGCAAAAAGCGGCGGCGGAGCCTGAAAGCAAGCACACGGGCGAAAACGCCGAGGGCAAAATCACCTGCCGGATGTGCCGCGAAAGCTACGACTTTTCCCTTAACGCCTGCCCTAAATGCGGCGCTCCAAACATTGCCAAAGCGGGCGGGAGCTTTGTTAATTTCGACTTTTTGGGCGGTGTTCCCGCCGATTACGATATAGGCGAGGGGGTCACCGCCGACGAGGCAAAGCGGCTTGTTGCGGCGAATACACCTCGGTATATTCCGAAATTTGCAATCTTAAACAAAAAGAACCGCGTTTCCTGGAACTGGATGGCGTTCTTCTTCCCCTGCGGCTGGATGCTGTCTCGCAAGATGTATAAAAACGGAATAATCACAGGACTGCTTACAGTTATCGCAAGTCTGCTTTACCTTCCGTTTACCAAAGCCGTTTACAGCTTCGGCTTTACGGGAAGCGAAACCTATACCGATATATCTAATATTATATACAGCAATTTGCCCGAAATCGGGGCGGCGGTCACGGTTTGCTTTATGTTAGGTGCGCTCTTTAATCTTGCAATCAGGATAGTTTCAGCACTCTTCGGCGATTACCTTTATAAGGGCTACGCAATATCCGTAATAAAGAAAATCCGCGCCGAAAGCGAGGATATGGACTATGACTACCGCAAAATGGGCGGCGTCAATATATTCCTGTTCCTGATAGGAGCTCTGGCGGTTCAGTATTTACCCGCTATAATAGCGACTTTTATTTAAGGAGAAGAATTATGGATATTAAAATTTGTTCCGAATGCGGCACGGAAAACGAAAGCGAATACTCCTACTGTAAAAACTGCGGCGCGCCGCTTATAAAGCCTGCCGAAAAAAATGAAACCGAATTTATCGGCGAGAATATACAAAGCAATTCCCAAGGCTCCGCCTCGACCGAAGGCGGTTCGGTTCCCCCGACCGGCTTTACTCCGCCGACATATTCAGCCCCAAATTACGGCGGACACCGGTACTCGCCCTATTCGGTCTACAGCGATTACTCTATAGGCGGAGTTCCCGCCGAGGATATAGCGTTTTTTGTCGGTAAAAAATCTACGGAAATAATGCCTAAATTTATTAAAATGGAAATCACCCGTTCCAAAACCTCATGGTGCTGGCCCGCCGCGATTTTAGGCTTTATCTTCGGCCCTCTCGGCGCCGCTCTCTGGTTTTTCTACCGTAAAATGTATAAAATCGCGTTGATTCTGCTGGCTATTGGCGCGGCCGTCACATTTTCAACCGCCGCGCTTACATACAATACCGATGTAACCGCCATAGGAAGCGTTTTCGAGTCCTTAGTCCGCGGAAATTCCGCTTCTCTTTCGGAGTTGATTAATTACTTCTCAAATCCGCATACATTGCTTTTCTATATTGCTTCTGGAATACAGAACATTTCAGATCTTCTCACCTGCGTTCTTTCGGGCGTGTTCGGTTACCACGCCTATAAGGAGCATTGCGTCAAAGCAATCCGCTCCTTCCGTCAAAACGGAATCGACCCGCGGTATTACCGAATAGGTCTCGCCTCCTTAGGCGGGGTATCGGGCGGTATGCTCGCGACAGGTATTCTTGCAATATTTGTAATCCGGAGCGTTGCTTCCGTATTAATGTATATTTTATCATTAATTTAAAAAGAAAGAGGAGAGATTATGAAAATCAAAAAGGCTATTATCCCCGCCGCAGGACTCGGCACCCGCGTACTTCCCGCCTCAAAGGCGATGCCCAAGGAAATGCTCCCGATCGTCGACAAGCCCGCGATACAGTATATCGTGGAGGAAGCGGTAAAAGCGGGAATAACCGATATTCTCATAATTACCAACCGCGGCAAGGGCATTATTGAGGATCATTTCGACCATTCTATTGAGCTTGAAGCGATGCTTCAAAAGCGCGGCAACACCGAAATGCTCCAAACCCTTGAAAAGGTTGCGAATCTCGCAAACATATATTATATACGTCAAAAGGAAACAAGAGGACTTGGAGACGCGGTGCTTCGCGCTAAGGAATTTGTGGGCGGCGAGCCGTTTGCCGTGCTTTACGGCGACGATGTTATAGTCGGCGATACCCCCGCAATAGGCGAGCTGTGCGAGGCTTACGAGAAATACGGCAAGAGCGTTGTCGGAATAAAAGAGGTCTCCGATGAATTTATCGTGAAATACAGCTCCTTAAAGCTTGAACCGCTCGACAGCAATACCTTTGCTGTAAGCGATATGATTGAAAAGCCGAGCCTCGATAAAAAGTTTTCCAATTATTCGGTTCTCGGCCGATGTGTGCTTGACAGTGAAATTTTCAGTATTTTAGAGAAAATTCCCTTAGGAGTCGGAGGCGAACTTCAGCTTACCGACGCAATGCGTGAGCTTGCGGTTAAATACGGTATGATAGGTGTTGATTTCAGCGGCGTGCGCTACGATATGGGCAACAAATTCGGCATTTTAAAGGCTAATATTGAGGTGGGTCTTAACCACTCCGAAATAGGCGAGCCGCTAAAGGAATATATAAAGGAGCTTGCAAAAACGCTGTGACGGGCTATACCTCTCTGTTTCTCGACCTTGACGACACCCTGCTTGATTTTAAGGCGGCGGAGGCGTTTGCGATAAGGCAGGTGCTTAAAAACAACTCCCTGCCCTCGGACGATAACGCCGTCAGCACCTATTCAAAAATCAACAAAAGCTTTTGGGAAAGCTTTGAGCGGGGTGAAATACCGAAAAGTGCGATTTTTACGGGGCGCTTTAAAAAGCTTTTGGAGGTTTTTGGCTGCAAGGGCGACCCCGCGGCGCTCTCCGCAGAATACGGTAGGCGGCTTTCGGAGGGATTTTTTACGGTTGAGGGCGCTTTCCCTATACTTGACTATCTGCGCGATAAGGGCTATAAGCTTTACGCCACGACAAACGGGCTTTCCTCCACCCAGTACCGCCGTATAAACGGCTCCGGGCTTGCGCCCTATTTTGACAGGGTTTTCGTTTCGGAGGATTCAGGTTATCAAAAGCCCGAAAAGGAATATTTTGATTATGTTGTCTCTCAGATTCCAGAAACCGACAGGGCGAAAATGCTTATTATAGGCGATAGCCAAAGCTCCGATATTTTGGGCGGACAAAATGCGGGGATAGATACCTGCTGGTTCAATCCGAACGGGCTTAAAGCAAAATATCCCTCAAAATATGAAATCTCGGCACTCGAACAGTTAAAAGATATTTTGTAATTCTCATATTACTGTAATTCGCGGGAGTTTAATATATGACTAAAGCAAGACAAATTAATATGACCGAAGGTCCGCTTTTCGGAAAGCTCCTGCGTTTTGTAATGCCGCTTATGCTTACAAATATTTTACAGGTGCTTTATAACGCGGCGGATATGATAATAGTAAGCTTTTCAAGCGAGCCGGACGCTGTCGGAGCTATCGGCTCAACCGCGCCTATGATTAACCTTTTTGTAAATATTTTTATCGGCTTTTCGGTCGGCGCAAACGTGGTCACCGCAAAATATATCGGTGCAGATAACCGCGAAAGAACCTCGGCGGCAGTACATACCTCTATTTTGGTAAGCCTTATCTTCGGCGCGGCGGGCGGGGCGATAGGAATCGCCTTTCAAAAGCCCCTATTGTCGGCTATGGGAGGTAGCGGAAGATTTCTTGAGCTTTCCTCAAAATATGTAATAATTTATTTTTGCGCGGCACCCTTTTTATCCCTTACCAACTACGCCGTTGCGATTCTCAGAGCCGAGGGCAATACCAAAACACCCCTCTTCGTAATGTCGGGAACGGGGCTTTTAAACGTTGCGCTCAATTTGTTTTTCGTGCTGTTCCTTGGTATGTCGGTTGACGGCGTGGCGCTTGCGACCGCTATATCAAACGCGGTCTCGGCAATCATTTTGCTTGTCTACCTTTCTCGTGATAAAGGGCTTTGTCGATTTTCCGTAAAAAAACTAAAGCCCGATAAAAAAGCGCTCAAAAACATTATATATATAGGTCTCCCCGCAGGGATTCAGGGCGCGCTTTTCTCGCTTTCCAATATGATCATTCAATCCTCGGTAATAAAGGTAAACAATATGATTACGCCTGCGGGAATAACATATCAGCCCGTGGTTAAGGGCAACGCCGCTACGGCTAACCTTGAAAGCTTTGCCTACACCGCCACCAACTCGGTACATCAGGCGTCGGTAACATTTACGGGGCAGAATGTCGGCGCGGGAAAATACAAGCGAGTAGGCTCTGTAATGCGTAACTGCTACCTTATAACCTTTTTTGTAGCGGAGCTTTCGGCGGGGCTTATCCTGCTTTTCAGAAATCCGCTTTTGTCCCTTTACGGCGTTGTGCCGGGAGCCCAGGGCTCGGGCGAGGCTATTGCCTACTCGGCGGCTGTTGTAAGAATGTTATATATGTATCCGCTTTATTTCCTGCTTGCTTTTATGGAGGTCGGCTCGGGCGTGCTTCGCGGACTCGGAAAATCAATGACCTCTACCACCGTTTCGCTAATCGGCTCCTGCCTTTTGCGTATAGTATGGATATGCACCGTGTTCGCCGCCCGCCCCTCCCTCGAAATAATATACCTATCCTACCCGATTTCTTGGGGACTTACCGCGCTTATACATTTTATATGCTGTATTGCCGTCCGAAAAAAATTACTTCGCAGGCAAAACGAAAAAAACAAATCTGTAGATTTATCTTCACAATAAAAAAAGCTTTACTTTTATGTTTTTTTGTGATACAATATCTAAGCTACCGTGTACTAAGCCTTTGGCGTCCGCCCTTTTTTGGGAGTCACTTCGGCCTTTCGCTTGGTTGACGGATGAAATTTTAAAGGAGTGAAAAAAATGACTAAGGAATTAAAGCAGCAGATTATGAAGGATTATGCAATTCACGAGGGTGACACAGGTTCTCCCGAGGTACAGATTGCTCTTCTCACCACCAGAATCAACGAGCTCAACGCTCACTTAAAGGTTCACCCGAAGGATCGCCATTCTTATCGCGGTCTTCTCAAAATGGTAGGTCACAGAAGAAACCTTCTCGCTTACCTGCAGAAAAACGATATTGAAAGATACCGTGCAATCATCAAAAAGCTCGGCATCCGTAAGTAATCCGTGCATTATAGGCAGATCGGCGTTTTGTTCGGTCTGCCTTATTGTAAATGTAAAAAAAAGAGATTTTCGCGGTTTAGCGGTAAATCGAGCGCCCGAAAGGCTCGGGCATTGGATTTATTGCTAACCGAAAATCTCTTAAAAAAATATTAAAAGGAGTTTTTTTAAGTATGTTTGAAAACTACAAGGTTTACGAAACCACCCTTGCGGGCAGACCCCTAAAGCTCGAAACGGGTATGATGGCGCAGTTAGCAAACGCCGCGGTTATGGCAACCTACGGCGATACAAAGGTGCTCTGCACCGTCACCGCCTCCGCAAAGCCGCGCGAGGGGGTTGACTTCTTCCCGCTTTCGGTTGACTATGAGGAAAAGATGTATTCGGTAGGTCGTCTCCCCGGCTCCTTTACAAGGCGCGAGGGAAGAGCCAGCGAAAAGGCAATACTCGCCTCCCGCTGTATCGACCGTCCGATTCGCCCGCTTTTCCCTAAAGATATGCGCAACGACTGCTCGGTTGTAGCAACCGTTATGTCGGTTGACCCCGACTGCTCTCCCGAGGTTGCCGCCGCTATAGGCGTTTCCGCGGCTATCGCTATTTCGGATATTCCGTGGGCGGGTCCTATATCGAGCGTTAACGTCGGTCTTGTTGAGGGCGAAATCATTATAAACCCCGATTTGGAACAGCGTGCAAAATCCGACCTTAACCTTACCGTTTCCTCAACCGAGGATTTGGTTGCTATGATCGAGGCGGGCGCTAACGAAATTTCGGACGAGCTTATGTTCGACTGCATTATGGCAGGTCACGAGGCTAACAAGGAAATCGTTAAGTTCATTAACGGCATTGTCGCCGAAATCGGCAAGCCGAAGTTCCACTTTGAATCCAACGACCCCGACCCCGCAATCTTTAAGGAAATTGAAGATTTCTGCATTGAAGATGTTAAAAAGGCGCTGGATACCGACGATAAAACCGTTCGTGACGCGGCGCTCCTCCCGATTTACAACGCTGTTCACGAAAAGTTCGACGAGAAGTTCGAGGGCTGCGAGGGCAAAATTGAGGAGATTATGTACCTTGTTCAGAAGCACGTTGTAAGAGACTGGCTCAAGAACGAGAAAAAGCGTGTAGACGGCAGAGGAATCGACGAAATCCGTCCCTTAAACGCACAGGTTGACCTTCTCCCCCGCGTTCACGGCTCAGGTATGTTCACAAGAGGACAGACTCAGGTTCTCTCGGTTGCGACATTAGCCCCCGTAAGCGACGCGCAGAAGCTTGACGGACTTGACGAAGAGGTTTCCAAGAGATATATTCACCACTACAACTTCCCCTCATATTCTGTCGGCGAGACAAAGCCGTCAAGAGGTCCCGGTCGCCGCGAAATAGGTCACGGTGCCCTTGCCGAAAAGGCGCTTGTTCCCGTTATTCCGAGCGTTGACGAGTTCCCCTACGCTATCCGCGTGGTGTCCGAGGTGCTTTCCTCTAACGGCTCTACCTCACAGGGCTCAATCTGCGGCTCTACGTTAGCGCTAATGGCGGCGGGCGTACCGATTAAGGCTCCCGTTGCGGGTATCTCCTGCGGACTTATCACAGGCGATGACGGCGTTTACGGCGACTTTATGACAATGGTTGATATTCAGGGTCTTGAGGACTTCTACGGCGATATGGACTTTAAGGTAGCGGGTACTCACAAGGGAATCACCGCTATCCAGATGGACTTAAAGGTTCACGGTCTTACCCCCGAAATTATCAAGGAAGCCTTTGCAAAGACCCACAAGGCGCGCGATTACATTCTTGACGAGGTTATGCTTAAATGTATCCCCGAGCCGCGTGCGGAGCTTTCAAAGTACGCGCCCAAGATGGTTACCACCCAGATTAGCCCCGATAAGATAGGCGATGTTATCGGCAAGCAGGGCAAGGTTATTCAGTCCATTCAGGAGCAGTGCGACTGCACAATTAATATTGAAGAAGACGGTCACGTTTACGTTTCCGGTCTTGATATTGAAAAGGCTAAGCAGGCGATTTCGATTGTTGAGCTTATCGCCAACGACCCCGAAATCGGCGCGATTTACAGCGGTAAGGTAACAAGACTTATGACCTTCGGCGCGTTTGTGGAAATCGCCCCGGGAAAAGAGGGACTTGTCCACATTTCAAAGCTTGACGTTAAGCGTGTAGAAAAGGTCGAGGACGTTGTAAACGTAGGCGATCAGGTTATCGTTAAGGTTACCGAGATTGACGATCAGGGCAGAATCAACCTCTCCCGCAGAGACGCCCTTGTAGAGGTTAACGGCGCGGTTGTCGAGCCCGACGCGGACGACGTACCCCAGCCCCGCCCCGCAAGACGCGACGGCTCAAGAGAACGCCGCGGCTTTAAAAAGCACGATTAATTGAATATTCAACAACCCCCGCGGGACTAAAATCCGCGGGGGTTACTTTTTGTATCAGGATTTATTTTTAAAAATCATCAGCACGAATTTTCGGTTAGTAGCATACGCAAACAATACCGAAATCACCCACGCTATAACTGTGCTGACGGCTGTTCCCATTCCGATACGTGAACAGATATAATACGAAACGATATTTACCATGGTAGTACAGCCGCCGAAAAACAGATATAATATCATTTCCCTGTATTTTGCAAATAACTCCTTAATCTTTATCATGATTTAGAAATTCCTCAATGTTATAGCGAGGGCGCTCCTTGCTTTCAATGTAGGTTTTGCCGACATACTGCCCGACAATTCCCAAGGAGAAAAGCTGTACGCCGCCTAAGAACCATATCGAAATCATAAGCGAGGACCAGCCCGGAACCGTGCGCCCTAAAAAATAAGAAACAAGCGTATAAATAAAGGCAATAACCGAACAGGCTATAATAACAGCACCGAATACGGCGACCAGCTTAATCGGCTTTATGCTAAAGGAGGTAATTCCGTCTAATGCAAAGGAAAGCATTTTTTTAAGGGGATATTTGCTCTCCCCCGCCGTGCGCGGCTTTCGAGCATAGTAAACGCAGTCGGTTTTATAGCCGATTTTCGGCACTATACCGCGCAGGAATAGATTGCGCTCCTTGTATAGGGAAAGCTCTTTCATTGCCCTCGCACTCATAAGTCGGAAATCCGCGTGATTATAAACCGACTTAACCCCCATTGCCGACATAAATTTATAAAATGACTGAGCGGTAAAACGCTTAAAGAAGGAATCGGTTTTGCGCTCGCTTCTAACACCGTAAACAATATCCGTCCCTGCGTAATATTTGTCAACCATTTCTTCGATAACGCCGACATCGTCCTGCAAGTCCGCGTCGATACTTACCGACATATCGCAAATATCCTTAACGGTGTTAAGTCCCGCAAGCAGGGCGTTCTGATGACCCACATTGCCCGCCAAATTTAGCCCGTAGACATACTCGCTTGAATTATAAGCTTCACTTATAAGCTCCCATGAACGGTCGCGACTGCCATCGTTTACGAACAAAACGCCGCTGTCAGAGCTTATCTTTTCTTTTTTAATTAAATCCTTTATCACGGCGGTAAGCTCTTTTACCGAGGCGGGGAAAACCTCCTCCTCATTAAAGCAAGGAACTACAATCATCAGACGTTTCATTGAATCGCTACCTTTTAAAAATAATATATATATTCTAACATATAAAACCCGGTAAATCAAGTACGCGGAGTTATAATTAAAACCCGACTCGGATAATACCGAATCGGGTTCTTTTTGTATAACATTGAGTTGAAAAGCTGTCATTAAGCCTTTACCTTGTTATAACGTGTAACTAAGGCAGATTTCTTTCTTGCCGCGTTGTTCTTGTGGATAATTCCCTTAACAGCGGCCTGATCTATCTTCTTAACAGCGGCGTTTACAACCTCTGCCATATCGGCGGACTTAGCGTCAATAGCGGCGTCGGCTTTCTTAACGGCTGTTCTTAAAGCGGAACGGTAAGCCTTGTTATGCTCATAGTTGGCTTTGCTTACCAAAACGCGCTTTTTAGCAGATTTAATGTTCGGCATTATGACACCTCCTAACATTTGACGTCCCAAACAATAATCATAATGTTTCGGACTAACTCACAGTACAAGTTATAATACCACAAATCAGCCGAAAATGCAACACTTTTTTTAAAATATCGTGTTTTTTATCAAATCAGATTGGTGTAGCCCATCAAATATTCGTCAATTTCCTTTGCCGCCGCTCTGCCCTCGGCAATCGCCCAGACCACAAGCGACTGTCCGCGCCGTGCGTCACCTGCGGCGAAAACCTTGTCGGTGTTTGTCTTGTAGGAGCCGTCGGGGGTGGAAATATTGCTCCTAAAGTCCCGCTCTGTACCGAACGCCTCGGCAATATAGTCCTTCGGTCCTAAAAAGCCCGCGGCGATAAGCAAAAGCTCGCAGTCAAGCGTTTTTTCACTGCCTGCTATCTCGCTCATAACCGTTCTGCCTGTTTTATCGTCCTTTTTAGGCTCTAAGCCTACCGTAACAACCGCCTTAATATTACCGTTTTCATCGGGTATAAATTCCTTTACGGTGGTGCAGTAAAGGCGCGGGTCGTGCCCGAAGACGGCTTTAGCCTCCTCCTGACCGTAATCGGTCTTGCAGACGCGCGGGTACTGGGGCCACGGGTTGCTTTCCGCTCTTTCGTCGGGCAATTTCGGCATCATTTCAAGCTGGGTTACCGATTTACAGCCGTGACGGATACAGGTGCCAACGCAGTCGTTGCCCGTGTCGCCGCCGCCGACGATAATAACATTTTTATCCTTTGCCGAAACAAAGCCTTCCTTAAGCCCGTTATCGAGTAAAGCCTTAGTTGTGGACTTTAGGAAATCCACCGCGAAATACACGCCGCCGACCTCGCGGTTTTCGACCTTTAGGTCTCGCGGATTGCCCGCACCGCAGCAAAGCACAACCGCGTCATATTCTTTTGTCAGCTCCTCCGCTGTTATGTCCTTACCGACGTCCACTCCGGTTTTAAAGACAACGCCCTCTTTTTTCATTAGGTTAACTCGGCGGTCAACAATGCTCTTTTCAAGCTTCATATTGGGTATGCCGTACATTAAAAGTCCGCCTATACGGTCGTCCTTTTCGTAAACCGTAACCGAGTGTCCGCGCTTATTTAGGCGCTCCGCACAGGCAAGTCCCGAGGGACCCGAGCCTATAACCGCCACCTTTTTACCCGTTCTTACCTCGGGGATAACGGGCTTTACAAATCCGTTTTTAAAGCCGTTTTCGATTATTGCAAGCTCATTTTCCTTAACGGTTACAGGGTCGCCGTAAAGCCCACAAGAGCATGCCGCCTCGCACAGCGCGGGGCAAACTCTGCCCGTAAACTCGGGGAAGCTGTTGGTCTTGGTAAGCCTTTTAAGGGCGTTTTCCCAGTTGCCTTTAAAAATCTCGTCATTCCACTCGGGTATAAGGTTGTGGAGCGGACAGCCCGATACCATACCGGAGAGTTTCATAGCCGACTGACAAAAGGGCACGCCGCAGTTCATACACCTTGCGCCCTGCGACTGACGTGCGGGCTTAGACATTGATGTATGAAATTCCTTAAAATTCTTAATTCTTTCAGCAGGCTCTACAGCCTTGTTTTCTTTTCTGTCATAATCTAAAAATCCTGTTGCCTTTCCCATTGTTATCCCCCCTTAATTCTGCACTGAGTAGAAGGCTTCAAGCTCCGCCTCATCGCGGGAAAGTCCTTTTTCCTCAAAGCGGCTTATTTCACCTAACATTCTGCTGTAATCGTTAGGCACAATCTTTTTAAAGTAGGGCAGGTAATTCGCAAAATCGTGAAGTATGCGCTTGCCCTTAGGGGAGCCTGTCGCCGCAACGTGCTTTTCAATCATTGTGCGAAGCTCCTCAATATCGTGCTTTTCCTCAACGCCTGTCATAGTGACAAGCGCTTTGTTAAGCCGTAAATAGAAATCGTAATTTTCGTCCAGCACATAGGCGATACCGCCGCTCATACCCGCGGCAAAATTCTTGCCCGTAGGTCCTAAGATAACAGCTCTTCCGCCCGTCATATACTCACAGCCGTGGTCGCCCGTACCCTCGCAAACCGCGTATGCGCCCGAATTTCGCACGCAAAAGCGCTCGCCCGCGATACCGTTAATGTATGCCTCGCCCGAGGTTGCGCCGTAAAGAGCTACGTTACCTATAATAATGTTTTCCTCCGCCTTGTAAGCGGCGTTTTCGTCGGGCTTTACAATAAGCTTGCCGCCCGAAAGTCCTTTGCCGAAATAGTCGTTGCTGTCGCCCGTAAGGCTCATCGTAAGACCTTTCGGGATAAACGCGCCGAAGGACTGACCGCCGCCGCCGCGACATTCTATGGTATAGGTATCGTCAGGCAGGGTGTTTTTGTATTTCTTTGTTATTTCCGAACCGAAAATCGTACCCACGGTGCGGTTTGTGCTTGAAACCTCGACCTCGATTTTCTTAGGCTTGCCTGTTTTAAGAGCGGTCTTAAAGGCAGGAATAATAACGCTCTCGTCCACAGTTTTTTCAAGCTCGAAGTTATATACTTTTTCTTTCCTGAAATGCTTTTCATCAGCCGGCGCATCCACGTTATAAAGAATCTGCGAAAGATCCGCCATTGCGGCGCGCTTGGTAACTGTTTTCTCGCGAACCTTTATTAAATCGGTTCTGCCGACTAATTCCTCAACCGTTCTTACCCCTAAAGAAGCCATAATCTCTCGCAGCTCCTCGGCGATATAGTTCATAAAGTTCATAACATATTCAGGTCTTCCGCAGAAACGCTTTCTAAGCTCGGGATTTTGTGTGGCAACACCGCAGGGGCAGGTATCAAGATTGCATACCCGCATCATAATACAACCCATTGTGATAAGCGGAGCGGTGGCAAAGCCGAACTCCTCCGCGCCGAGTATTGCCGCAATGGCTACGTCCCTGCCGCTCATCAGCTTGCCGTCGGTTTCAAGGATAACCCTTGAACGAAGCCCATTGCTGATAAGGGTCTGGTGCGCCTCGGCAAGACCTAACTCCCACGGAAGCCCCGCGTTGTGAATAGAGCTTTGGGGTGCCGCGCCCGTGCCGCCGTCATAGCCTGAGATAAGCACTACCTGCGCACCCGCCTTTGCAACGCCCGCGGCTATTGTGCCGACTCCCGCTTCCGAGACAAGCTTTACCGAGATTCTCGCGTCGCGGTTGGCGTTTTTAAGGTCGAAAATAAGCTGGGCTAAGTCCTCGATAGAATAAATATCATGATGCGGCGGCGGTGAAATAAGCGAAACGCCCGGGGTTGAATAACGGGTTTTAGCAATCCACGGGTAAACCTTTTTACCCGGAAGATGTCCGCCCTCGCCGGGCTTTGCGCCCTGCGCCATTTTAATTTGAATTTCTTTAGCGGAAACAAGATATTCGCTTGTAACGCCGAATCTGCCCGAGGCTACCTGTTTAATCGCGCTGTTGCGCTCTGTGCCTAAGCGTTCGGGCTTTTCGCCGCCCTCGCCCGAGTTCGACTTGCCGCCCAAACGGTTCATAGCAATCGCCATACACTCGTGCGCCTCTTCGGAAATAGAGCCGTAGGACATAGCGCCTGTCTTAAAGCGTTTTACAATCTCGCTTACAGGCTCAACCTCGTCGATGGAAACAGGTGTCACATTTTCGGTGTTAAAATCAAGAAGTCCTCTAAGGGTGTGGGGACGTCTTTCGTTGTCCACCATAGCGGTATACTCCTTAAAGCGTTTGTAAGAGCCTAACCGGGTAGCCTCCCTTAATGCGATAACGGTTTCGGGGCTATACATATGGTCTTCCTTATCGCCGCCTGTTCTAAGCTTATGCTCGCCCACGCTGTCAAGAGTGGTGTCAACGCCCAATCCTAACGGGTCAAAGGCGTGGCTGTGGCGGTATTCAACACCCTCGTTTATCTCTTCAAGTCCTATACCTCCGACACGGCTTACAGTATTGGTAAAGTAGCGGTCTATAACTTCCTTCTTTATGCCGATAGCCTCGAAAATCTGTGAGGACTGGTAGGACTGAATTGTGGAAATACCCATTTTAGAGGCAATTTTAACAATGCCGTGAAGTATCGCGTTATTGTAATCGCGGATAGCGGTGTGATAGTCCTTATCAAGCAGCTTTAAATCAATAAGCTCTGTAATACATTCCTCGGCAAGGTAGGGGTTTACCGCCCTCGCGCCGTAGCCTAAAAGGGTTGCGAACTGGTGAACGTCCCGCGGCTCTGCGCTCTCTAAAATAACCGACAGCGCGGTGCGCTTTTTGGTGCGGATTAAGTGCTGTTCAATCGCTGAAACCGCAAGCAGAGACGGAATAGCAACGTGGTTTTCATCTACCCCACGGTCGGAAAGTATTAGAATATTAGCTCCTTTTTTATAGGCGCGGTCGCACTCCACAAACAGGTGGTCAAGCGCCCTTTCAAGGGGAGTATTTTTATAGTAAAGCAGAGAAACGGTCTCAACCTTAAAGCCGGGGCGGTCGATTGCCTTAATCTTCACAAGCTCCGCCGAGGTAATAATCGGGTTGGGAATTTCGAGCACAACACAGTTAGACGCCTTTTCTTCAAGCAGGTTTCCGTCCGAGCCGACATATACGCTCGTATCGGTCACAACCTCCTCGCGAATAGCGTCGATAGGCGGATTGGTAACCTGAGCAAAAAGCTGTTTGAAATAGTTAAAGAGGGGCTGATGCTTTTCCGAAAGCATTGCAAGGGGAATATCCGTACCCATAGCGGCTATAGCCTCCGCGCCGTTTTTCGCCATAGGAATTATAGCGTCTTTAATATCCTCATAGGTGTAGCCAAACGCCTTATAAAGTCTGTCTCTCGTCTGCTGGTCATACCGCTCAATACGGCAGTTGGGCATTTTAAGCTCGTCAAGCCGCACAAGGTTCTGATCAAGCCACTCGCCGTAGGGCTTTCTTGTGGCGTAATATCTCTTGCACTCCTCGTCGGATATAATGCGCTTATTTGCGGTATCCACAAGCAGCATTTTGCCGGGTTCAAGACGACTTTTCTTTACAATATGCTCGGCGGGAATATCGAGAACACCCACCTCGGAGGACAGAATCATCATATTATCATCGGTTATATAGTATCTTGAGGGGCGCAGACCGTTTCTGTCAAGCACCGCCCCGACGGTATCGCCGTCCGAGAAGAGTATCGCGGCGGGACCGTCCCACGGCTCCATCATAGTGGAATAATAGTGGTAAAAATCCCGCTTTGCACGGGTTATGGTCTTGCTGTTTCGCCAAGGCTCGGGTATTGTCACCATTACCGCAAGCGGCAGCTCCATACCGTTCATAACAAGAAATTCGAGGGTGTTGTCAAGCATAGCCGAATCCGAACCCGAAGCGTTGACGACAGGCAGAACCTTATCCATATCCTCCTTCATAACGGTGCTTTCCATAGTCTCCTCACGGGCGAGCATTCTGTCCACATTGCCGCGGATAGTGTTTATCTCGCCGTTGTGGAGTATAAAGCGGTTCGGGTGCGCGCGCTCCCAGCTGGGCGTAGTGTTGGTCGAAAAGCGGGAGTGAACAAGTGCTATCGCGCTTTCAAAGCTTTCGTCCAACAAATCAAGATAAAACCGTCTTAACTGACCCACAAGGAACATACCCTTGTAAACAATGGTACGCGAGGAGAGAGATACAACATATGTATTATCGTTGCTCTGCTCGAACACGCGGCGGATTATATAGAGCTTGCGGTCAAAATCAAGCCCCTTTTTAACGTCGGCGGGCTTTTTTAGGAAGCATTGCATAATGTGGGGCATACAGTCGAGCGCCTTTTTGCCAAGCGTAGTGCTGTCGATCGGCACCTCGCGCCAGCCTAAGAACTCGACCCCCTCTTTCGCCGCTATAACCTCAAGCATTTTCTTTGCCTGATTGCGCTTTAGGGTGTCCTGTGGGAAGAAGAACATACCCACGCCGTATTCCCGCTCGCCGCCTATATTGATTCCAAGCTTACCTGCGGCGGCAGAAAAGAATTTATGCGAAATCTGAACGAGTATACCAACGCCGTCGCCCGTCTCGCCCGAGGCGTCCTTACCCGCTCTGTGTTCAAGCTTTTCAACAATGGAAAGCGCGTTATCGACAACCCTGTGGCTCCCTATTCCGTCCACATTAACAACCGCGCCGATACCGCAGGCGTCGTGCTCAAATTGCTGTCGGTATAGTCCTTTATCCGTCATTTAAAATTCCCCCGTTTTAACAAAATAAAAAAAGCGTTCAAAGATAAGGATATCCTTATCAATGAACGCCATTGCTCATTTATTCTTTTAGCAGTATACCACAAACCAAACCGTTTGTCAATTATTTTTATACTTCGAAGTTATTTATCGCAACATTCGTCCCTTTTGGGAGTAGGTGTAGGTTTCGGAGCCTCGTCTGTTACGTCGCCTAAGCCCGTGGTTTCGGAAAATACCGCGTTTTTGGTAACCATATTAATAGCGTCGGTGGGTATTATAAGCTTTGCCGCCGTGCCGTTTGACATATTGACAAGAGCCTCATAACGCTTGATTTCAAGCACAGCGGAATCCGCTCCCGCCTCTTTTATAGCGCGGATACCGTCCGCCTCTGCCTTTTTCTGAAGGTATATTGCCTTTGCCTCACCCTCGGCTCTGGCAATTCTTGCGTCTCGCTCGCCCTCGGCGGCTAAAATCATCGCCTGCTTGTCGCCCTCGGCTCTTGTAATGGCTGCCGCCTTGTGACCCTCCGCCTGTAAAAGGGTTTCGCGGCGCTCGCGCTCGGCTTTCATCTGCTTTTCCATCGCGTTCTGAATTTCGGCGGGTGGAATTATGTTCTTAAGCTCAACTCGGTTGACCTTCATACCCCACTTATCGGTCGCCTCGTCAAGGATTGCGGTCATCTTGGCGTTAATCGTATCGCGGGAGGTAAGCGTTCCGTCAAGCTCCAATTCGCCCACAAGGTTTCTAAGTGTTGTAGCGGTGAGATTTTCAAGCGCGCTTATCGGGTTTACAACGCCGTAGGTGTAAAGCTTCGCGTCAAAAATCCTGAAATAAACCACCGTGTCAATCTGCATTGTAACGTTATCCTTTGTGATAACGGGCTGGGGAGGAGAATCGAGCACCTGTTCCTTTAGAGTGATTTTTTTCGCGATTTTTTCAAGCAACGGAATCTTAACGTGCAGTCCCGCGCCCCAGGTGGTCTTGTATTTTCCCAAAAATTCAATAACGTATTCCATCGCCTGTGGAACAATACGGACATTGGCAAAAATCAAAATAAGTATCAGTACTAAAACCGTAATAATTATAAAAAGCTCCATAAAACAATCCCCCGTATTTAAAATATTATTTCAATAAAGCCGCCGACAGCTTTTTGCTTTTCGGAAGAACGGGCAGGAAATTATCAAAGGAGGAGAGGAAGTGCTTATCGCTGTCAAGCGCCAGCCTTACCGCCGCCGTAGCCTTTTCGTCGTTATAAGCCGCCGCGCAAAGCACCGCAACTATGGTGTTAACGGTATCCTTGTCACCCTTGACATACAAATCGTCAAGCAAATCAAAAAGCTTTTTAATCTGCTTTTTATTGTCCGAAGCAATAACGGACTTAATCTGCGGCACAAGGTACTCGCCGAAGAAATTAAGATACAAAAAGTTGCCGTATTGGGCGATATGATTTTTATAATCCTCCTTAATAGACGGGAAAAAGTCGAGCATTTTTTTGGCAAAGCCCGTGATTGTAATGCTCCCGCTCTTTGAAAGGGAGGGGAGTTCAACCTCCGCACCCGCGGTGCGCTTTACTTTAATTCCGAGACTTTTACGC
This sequence comes from Acutalibacteraceae bacterium, assembly GCA_051880555.1. Taxonomy (GTDB): domain Bacteria; phylum Bacillota; class Clostridia; order Oscillospirales; family Acutalibacteraceae; genus UBA737. The sequence continues at coordinate 68,175 of JBJEOE010000057.1, read as the reverse complement.
AAGGAAGCGGTGAAATCGATACCTACAGAAACCGCGTCCTTGGCGTTCTGGCTGTCGTCAAAAAGCCAGGCGTTAATTTCGGCGTATTCTCCGATATTTCCGTCCTCGATATCCGCGGCGGAAAGGGTGTACATCTGGCGCGCCTCATCATACGCAACCTTTACCGATTTTTTGTCGTTCTTAAAGCTACCGTCCTCTTCTGCCTTAAAACCCTGCTCGTCAAAAAACGGCTGCATTTCCTCGATTACTCTGTCATAATATCTGTTATCCAACGAAATTCACATCCATAAATTATTATTATAACGCTATTATACACCATAAAAGTAAATTTGTCACCAAAAATTTATTGCAACGGCTCTAATATTAAAGTATAATGTATTTAAAACAAAAAACAGGAGTTTAAAATGAATTTATCGAATATAAATACCGTTCGCTCGCTTTTGCAGAAAAACGGTTTTACTTTTAAAAAATCGCTGGGGCAAAATTTTCTCATTAACCCCGACGTTTGCCCCGAAATGGCTGCCGCCGCCTGCGATAAAAATACAGGCGTAATCGAAATAGGTCCCGGTATAGGCGTGCTTACCGCCGAGCTTTCCGCCCGCGCTAAGCGGGTGGTTGCAATTGAGCTTGACGAGCGGCTTAAAAAAATTCTCCCCGTAACGCTTTCAGAGTGCAATAACGTGGAGATAATTTACGGCGACGTTATGAAAGCCGACCTAAAGGCGCTTATCTCCGAAAAATTTTCGGATTGCGAGCGGGTCGCGGTCTGCGCCAATCTCCCCTATTACATTACCTCGCCTATTGTTATGGGTCTGCTTGAAAGCCGACTTCCTATCGACAGCATAACCGTTATGGTTCAAAAGGAGGCGGCGGAACGTTTATGCGCAAAGGTCGGAACAAGGGAGGCGGGCGCGGTAAGCGTCGCGGTGAGCTATTATTCTGAGCCTGAAATTTTATTTGAGGTGGAAAGAGACAGCTTTATGCCCCCGCCGAAGGTCGATTCAGCGGTTATCAGGCTTCATATACGCGATAATCCGCCCGTGCAAGTTCTTGACGAGGAAAGGTTTTTTCGCCTTGTAAAAGCATGCTTTGCACAGCGCAGAAAAACCCTTGTAAATACCGTTTCAAACACACTTAGTATCGATAAGGAAGACATAAAAAAAGCTATTTCTACCCTCGGTCTTTCGGAAACCGTCCGCGGTGAAAGGCTTACCTTAGAGGAATTAGCCGAGCTTTCAAATCTTATTTGACCGTAGGGAACGGATTTATCCGTTCCGCTCATTTTATGACATACTTCTGTTTTTTCGGAAGGCATAAATGCCTTCCCTACACATAGTCAATATATCTCTATAATAACAATCGATAAAGGAGCTGGATTATGCCGCTTAAGAACTTTGAAGATTTAAGCGATGAAATACTCGATATGCAAAGCCGAGAGACCGAAAGATTCGGTCTTATGTATGAAAGGCTTGCAAATCAAGATACTATGACAAAAGAGGAGCAGGAAACCCTTGAAAACGAGGTGAACAGCGAGGTTGAGGTGCTTGAAAAGACGTCCGCCAAGCTCAAAAAGGCACAGCGTTGGTCGTCCGAGCAGGCAGACGAGCTTAAAACCCGACTTAAAGAGGGCAAAGCCAGCGAGAGCAAAAGGCGTATTTTACGACGCGCGCCCGCAAACTCGGTAATTGATTACAAGGAAACCCAAACCAACAACTTCGCCGCGGGAATTAATTTTTACAAAATAGCCCTTATCTGCATATCGGGCAGCTTTGCAGGGGTGGTTGTGGAGCTGCTTTGGTGCCTTATCCGCAACGGGTACATAGAAAGCCGCGCGGGGCTTGTTTACGGTCCCTTTAATCTGCTCTACGGCGTAGGTGCTGTCGCGCTGACCCTAATTCTCTACCGTTACCGCAACCGAAGCTCCGCCTTCTCGTTTTTCGGCGGAATAATAATAGGAAGTGCCGTTGAATATCTGCTCTCATGGGGGCAAGAGACCCTGTTCGGCTCGACCTCCTGGGATTACAGCGAGCTACCCTTTAACATCAACGGCAGAATATGCCTTTTATATTCTGTGTTTTGGGGATTTTTAGGGGTTTTATGGATAAAAAGCATTTACCCCAGAGTTGCGAAAATAATTCTTAAAATACCAAACAAGACGGGAAAAATAATTACATGGGCGCTCACGGTGTTTATGATTTTCAACGCCGTTATGAGCCTTTTTTCGGTATGGCGTTGGTCGGAGCGTGTGCATAATGTGCCCTCGAAAACCGCCGCAGACGAATTTTTCGACAAGCGTTTCCCCGACTCCCGTATGGAGCGTATTTTCGCCAATATGGAGTTTGACAGCGAGGACTGAGCGTTTTCGCTTGACAAATCGTTTTAGTATGATATAAAATAAGAGAAATTGAAATAAACCGCTAAGCTTAGTCGCTTGGGCGGTTTATTTTTTGCTATACTAAATAATTATTTTTTACCTGTTGAGCCAAAGCCGCCCTCGCCGCGGGCAGTATCCGAAAGCTCGTCTGTCTCGCAGAACTCTGCCGCCAAAAAGGGAGCGATTACAAGCTGGGCTATACGCTCGCCGTCGGCGATTTCCTGCTCGGTATTTGAGTGATTATGGAGCGATACCATAACCTCGCCGCGGTAGTCGCTGTCGATAACGCCAACCTTATTTGCAGGGGCAAGTCCCCTTTTGGTAGCAATTCCGCTGCGGGCGTAAACAAGCCCCGCGTAGCCGACGGGTATTTCAACCGCAAGCCCCGTGTGTATCATTTTAGTCTCACCGGGGGAGAAGCGCACCGTTTCGCCGTTTGTAAGGGCGTACAAATCCGCTCCCGCGGCGTATTCAGAGCCGTAGGTCGGCGCGTGCGCGTTCTTATCAAGCTTTTTAAAATTAACCTTTACCATAATCTTACTCCTATTCGTAAATATTTCCCGAGCCCATTTTTCTGCGCCAAACGCCCTCTAACCATACCGCTTCTCCGACCCGGAGGGATTTTTTAAGGTCTAATATTCTCTGATTTGACGAGCCGCGGAAAATAAGATCCGGGCTTTTAAGCTCCTCTACAAATTTCCCGTCCACCAGTACGTCGATTAAAGAGAGCATTTCGCGAGCCGTTTGGTCGGTAAGTATTTCAAATTCAAAGCCCGTATAGCACCAAACGGTTTTATCAGGATATTTTTCCCTGACCCTTTTAAGCAATTGGGTTAACGCCGCGCGGTTTTCGGGCTCGAACGGCTCGCCGCCCAAAAGCGACAAGCCCTTTATATAGTCCTTGTCAAGCTCGGCAAGGATTTCTTCTTCGGTCTGTTTAGTAAAGGGCTTGCCGAAATCAAAATCCCACGCCTCGCGGTTGAAGCAGTTTTTGCAGTGGTGGCGGCATCCGCTTACAAAAAGCGAAACCCTGACCCCGGGACCGTTTGCAATATCAAATTTTTTAAGTGCCGCGTAATTCATTCCATAATCACCGAAAAAATATGAGTTTGGGACGGTGCAAACACCGTCCCGTCTAATGTCTAAAGTCTAACATCTAAATTTAAAGATGCAGTACTCTTTCCTTAATTTCCTGAGTTCTGCCCTGATTCCAGAACTGGGTTCCGATATAACCGCAGGTACGACGGGCAACGTTCATTCTGTCCTGATCGGTATTACCGCAGTTCGGACAGCGCCAAACCAGCTTGCCGTCCTCGTTTTCCTTTATCTCAATCTCTCCGTCATAGCCGCAGTTATGGCAGTAATCGCTCTTCGTGTTAAGCTCGGCATACATAATATTGTCGTAAATAAACTGCATAACCGAAAGCACCGCTTCAAGATTGTTCTGCATATTGGGAACCTCAACGTAGGAAATAGCTCCGCCGGGTGAAAGCGCCTGGAACTTAGCTTCAAGCGCTAACTTGTCGAAGGCGTCAATATCCTCGGTAACGTGAACGTGGTAGCTGTTGGTTATATAATTCCTGTCGGTCACGCCCTTTACCTTGCCAAAGCGCTTTTGCAGGCACTTTGCAAACTTATAGGTCGTGCTTTCAAGGGGAGTGCCGTACAGCGAGTAGTCAATATTCTCCGCCGCCTTCCATTTGGCGGTGTATTCGTTGAGCTTTTTCATAATTTGGAGACCGAATTCCTCGCCCTCGGGTTCGGTGAGCTTTTTGCCTATCATACTGTAAACACATTCCCAAAGTCCCGCGTAGCCGAGGGATAGGGTTGAATAGCCGCCGTGGAGATATTTATCAATCGTCTCGCCCTTTTTAAGCCTAAGTAGCGCGCCGTACTGCCAGAGTATCGGAGCGGCGTCCGAAACGGTACCCGTAAGGCGCTCGTGACGCGCCTGAAGCGCCCTGTGGCAAAGCTCCATACGCTCATCGAAAATCTCCCAGAATTTATCCATATCCTTTTCGGCGGAAAGACCTATATCAACAAGGTTTACCGTGACAACACCCTGATTAAAGCGGCCGTAATACTTAGGCTCTCCGTTTTCGTCAATATAAGGAGTTAAAAAGCTGCGGCAGCCCATACAGGTGTAGCAATGACCATCGCCGTTTTTGTCAACCTTGTTTTTAAGCATTACCTTTTCGGAAATGTAGTCGGGTACTAAACGCTTTGCGGTGCATTTAGCGGCGAGCTTGGTTAAATACCAGTACTTGCTGTCCTCTTTAACATTGTCCTCCTCAAGCACATAGATAAGCTTGGGGAAGGCGGGGGTAATCCAGACGCCCTTTTCGTTCTTTACGCCCTGATAACGCTGTTTTAAGACCTCTTCGATAATAAGGGCAAGGTCACCCTTCTCCTGCTCGTTCTTTGCCTCGTTAAGGTACATAAACACCGTGACAAAGGGGGCCTGTCCGTTAGTGGTCATAAGGGTTACAACCTGATACTGTATCATCTGAACGCCCTTTGAAATTTCCTTTAAGAGGCGCTTTTCGGTGATTTCCCTTGCCTTTTCCTCGTCAAGCGGCGCGCCGATGTCGCTGAATTCGTCGCATACGGCGGCGTATATCTTCTTGCGGCTTACGTCGACAAAGGGTGCTAAGTGGGCAAGGCTTATGCTCTGACCGCCGTACTGGCAGGAGGCAACCTGCGCTATAATCTGGGTTGCGATATTGCAGGCGGTCGAAAAGCTGTGGGGCTTTTCGATAAGCGTACCGCTTATTACCGTGCCGTTCTGGAGCATATCCTCAAGATTTACAAGGTCGCAGTTGTGCATATGCTGGGCAAAATAATCCGCGTCATGGAAATGGATAATTCCCTGCTCGTGCGCCTCTACAATATCCGAATCGAGAAGTAAACGCTTGGTAATATCCTTGCTTACCTCGCCCGCCATATAGTCGCGCTGAACGCTGTTTACGGTCGGATTCTTGTTGGAGTTTTCCTGCTTTACTTCCTCGTTGTTGCACTCGATAAGGCTTAAAATCTGCTCGTCGGTGGTGTTCGACTTTCTTACAAGCGCACGCTGATAGCGGTAGGTTATGTAGCGGCGCGCAACGCTGAAGGCGCGCTGGTTCATAATCTGATCCTCTACCATATCTTGTATTTCCTCAACGCCGAGCGAACGGTTGACGTTTACCGCCGCGCTCTCTACATCCTCGGCAATGCGCTTTATCTGAATGTCCGACATACGCTCGCTGGGAACAACGCTTTCATTGGCTTTTTTAACCGCTATTTCAATTTTTTTCGCGTCGAAATCTACCTCTGCTCCGCTTCTTTTAATTATTTTCATTTAATTTTCCTCCCGCCGATATTATGGTGCTCGGCAACCTAATACACTATATATTGTTTGAGCAGAATCTATTATACCACAAATTCTTGAAATTTCAAGTATAACTTTTAATAATTTAAAAAATTTAATTTTATGCTAATTACTCTTAAAACCCTCGCCTAAAATTTCTCCCGCCTCGGCTATGACTATAAAGGCTTTGCCGTCAAGCTCCCTTGCGATACGGCAGACAGCCGAAACCTCGTTGCGCCTTACGGTACACATAAGCATCTTAAGCCGTCTGCCCGTATAGGCACCCGTCACCTCGAGAACCGTAATTCCCCTTTTTACAAGCGACATAATCTCCCGCGACATTTCTGCCGATTCCTCGGTTATAATATATACTATCTTTCCCTTGTCCGCGCCGTAAAGCATCATATCTATAACCCTTGACGAAGCGTAAAGGGCAACAACCGAATAAAGCGCGCTTTCGATGTTTTTGTAGGCAAAGGCGGAAAGGGCGACAACCAGCGCGTCGCTAAGAAGGATAAGCCTGCCTACCGTCAAATGCGGAAAGCGGCGGTTGATAAGCTTTGCGACAATATCGACGCCGCCCGTGGTGGCGCCTCTTAACATAAACATACTGATTCCAAGCCCCAGTAAAAGCCCGCCGAATACCGCCGCTAAAATCGGGTCGATATTAACCGCGGGCAGAACACCCCCGAAAATATCAAGAATTACCGATATTATCACCGTAGAGACGGTGGTTTTTAAAATAAAAATCCCGCCAAGCTTAATAAACCCGATAATGAGAATAGGAATATTAAGCAAAAACATAACCGTGCCGACAGGCAGCATAAAGAGATAGTTAAGCACTGTGGCGACGCCCGTAAGTCCTCCGGGAGAAATCTCGTTTGCCGACAGAAAAAGTAAAACCGCCGCCGAATAAATCGCTCCTCCCGCAATATAAATGCACAAATCCACCGCCCATACAAGAGCCGTTTTTTTATTCACACTTCTCACACCCGAATACAGTTTCAAGCTTAGTTTAACCGATTATCGGGGAAATAAACAGCTCGGTATGAGCTATCAAAATTTCAACCGAATGATAAACAATCAAACTAAATCAATTCGGTATGAGAATATAGAGACTATCTGCTTGCTGTTAAACTGCACTCCGAACGACCTTTTCGAAATAACCGAGGAATAATAACGGCTGATTTCAGCCTACGGAAGACATATGCGCCTTTACTACGCAGGGAAATTAAATAGGATTATGTAGGGAACGGATTTATCCGTTCCGCATCTAATGTCTAACGTCTAAAATCTAACATCTAATTCGTAGGGGAGGGTCTCCGAGCCCTCCCGATATAACCGGACGACCCCTAACGGGACGTCGAGGACGCCGTCCCCTGCAAAAGCTCAATTAGCCCTCATAGTGGACGCTTACCGTTTATCGCCTAAGAAAAAGAGGGCTAAGGTACCCGGTCCAGAGTGTGCGCCGATAACGGGGCCTATCGAGTTAATTTGTATCTCCTTTGGTGAAAATTCCTTTTCAACCATTTTTTTAAGGCTCAAAGCGTCCTCCTCGCAGTCGCCGTGGCTTATAAACACGGTCTGCTCCGACGGATTTATCGCGCTTTCCTTCATATGGTTAAACAGGCTTTCAATAGACGCCTTTCTTCCGCGCGCCTTGCCTACGTTTATCAAATGTCCCTCGTCGTCAACGTGAAGAACGGGCTTAATATTAAGCATAGTGCCTACAAGCGCCGTCGCCGCCGAAACTCTGCCTCCGCGCTTTAGGTGATTAAGATCGTCAACGGTAAACCAGTGGCAAAGGTTTAGCTTGTTTTGCTCGACAAAATCGTGAACCTCTTCGATTGTCGCTCCGCTCTGCTTTTTCTGTGCGGCTAAGTAAACGAGAAGTCCTTGACCCATAGAGGCGGCGAGGGTATCAACGCAGTAGATTTTACTGTCGGGATACTTTGCCGCTAATTCCTCCGCCGCCAAGGTGCTTGCGTGGTAGGTACTGCTAAGCCCCGATGAAAAGCCTAAGTAAAGAATATCCTTACCCTGCTTTAACAAATCCTCAAAAACCGTGGTGAAAACATCGGGATTAACAGCCGCGGTACTCGCCGTAGAGCCCGCTCTCAGCTTATCGTAAAACGCTTTAGGGGCGATTTCTCTCCCGTCAAGATAATTACGGTATTCCTTTCCCTCCAGGGTCAAAAGCAGCGGAATAACCGTAAGCTCCTCTTTTTCCGCCGTTTCGGTGCTTAAATCACAGCACGAGTCGGTAATAATAACATAATCCTTCATTTCAATTCTCCTATACTAAAATATATAACAGCACGCAGAAATACTGCAAAATACTGCCTAAAACCACAAAAATGTGGAAAACCGAATGCATATATCGGTGTACGCTTCTGCCCGCTATTCCGTAAAGCACCGCGCCGACCGTGTAGGCTATTCCGCCCGCCAAAAGCCACCAAAAGCCGGGGAAGCCGATAGCGTTAATCGCGTTTTTGCCCGTGAATATTATGCACCAGCCCAGCGCTAAATAACAGATAACCGAAAAAATGTTGTATTTTTTAAGGTCGATTGCGTTAAGGGTTATACCCAAAGCCGAAATGCCCCAGACTATGCCGAAAACCGTCCAACCGAGGGCGGTATTTTCCTCCCTCAGAGCACAGAGCGCGCAGGGGGTGTAGGTTCCCGCGATAAGAATAAAGACGGTGCAATGGTCTATAACCTGCATAACCTTTTTCGGCATTTCAGGCTTTAAGCCGTGGTAAACGCTTGACATTGTATAAAGAGCTATCATTGAAAACCCGTAAATAAATGAGCTCACAACCTGATACGGGTCGCCGTTTAAAAACGCCTTAACAACGCAGGTAACAAGCACAACAACTCCGAACGCTCCGCCGACTATGTGGGACACCATATTAAAAATTTCCTCGCCGCGGGTGTAGTCTGGCAGCTTTCTGTCCTTTAATTTTGTTCTTTGCATTTTATAACCTCGCCTAAAAACTTGCTTTTTATATAATACTACATTTTGCTGTGAAAATAAAGTGTTTTTTATTTTAAAATGTAGTATACTAAAAAAAGAAAATTAAAGGCGATACAAAAGTCTGTCGAATCGCACAGAATTTCCGAGGAAACCAAGCTCAAACTTAAAGCAATGAAACGAAAATAATTGCAGTCGTTTTTTGTCGAATACTTAACATAATTTTTTTATTCATTTTACGGTGAATAAACATTTATCCAACTTATTAACATAGTTATCCACCGAATAAGACCCGCAAAGGCTGAATTTCAATTAAATTCACCGCCGAAATGTTAATATGTCGGTGGATAAGTTGAATAACTTTAAAGGTTGTCCAAGTTTACATAATGACTTTTTTGCAAGAAAATTTATCCCAAATAACATTATTTTTCCTGTTACATTAAAATATAAACAAGAGCGAACAAAAGCTTTTTATCCGCCTTTTCGCTCATCAAAATTAAAAGCAAGCCAATTATTAATGATACATCGCTCTCCTTTGTAAGCATATCCAAAAACGGCAGGTCAAGCCCGCCTAACAGTCCGCTGTTTTTAGATTGGCTCATCGGCTCTGTACGCGGCGGGCTTGTCTGCGCAGGGGTGTTTTCCGAGTACCCTTGAGCTGTCTGTGTTGTAGCTTGCTGTCTTGACGGCTGTGACGAATTAGACCGATTCTGCCTGTTCCCTTGCACCTTAACAAAGGGCGGCACCGGCGGCATAGAATGTCCCGCCCCCGAGGGTACAGCGCGGGAGTTCATTTCCCTCATTTGTTCAACCGCCTCCCGCTGACGACGCATAAAATCATTATCGTTCATATTCTCACCCTACAAAAAATTCATTAGTCCGCTGTCTTTAATAAGTGGAAGCACATCAAGCAGCTTTAAAATTTTAATCGCGGTATCTGCGCGCTTTTTGCGCTCCTCGCTTAAATGGGGGCGGAGGGCGGAAATAAGCTGTACCCTTGAATCGTCCGACGCGGACTTCATTTTGGAAATAACCGAAATTATGGAATTAAGCTCTCCCCCGCCGAGCATTTCACCGATACCCGATAAGTCGGCAGGCGGTTCGGGAGCGGGCGGCTCACCGCCGCTTTCTCCCAAAATATTCTCCGCCATCTGCCGTACTCGGTTCATACTCTCGGGGTCGTTTAAAAGCTCGGCAAGCTTGGCGCTTAAATCATCCATTCTTTCCCCCGCCCTTTAAAAAGGTCTTTAAAAGCGCCTGAGCCTTGGGGCTGTTAAGCACCGCCTCCATACTTTTTTTGTCGGACATAACGCGGTTAAGCTTTTCCCTGTCCTCGGAGGAAAGCTTATTTAAGAGCGGCTCTATGTTTTTTCCGTCCATCGCGCCCGAAAGACTTTTTTTATCAATTTTCCCGCCCGAGGCGGAAACCGCCGCGTCCATAAGCCTTTGTTTGTCGATTTCGTTGTTATTCATTGAAAACTCCCCCGTTTGCTGTTATACTTAATATTATGAATTATCGATTAATTATAGAATAGGTGAAGATATGAGAATTACGGTTATTTCGGATTCACACAGAAATCAGAGAATAGTAGAGGATATTCTCGCCGCCCAAGCGCAGTCCCGCCACGTCTTTTTTTTAGGGGACGTAACGGGAGATATTGAGGATATGCAGGCTATATTTCCCGAAAAAAGATTTTATATTGTAAGCGGAAACTGTGACTTTTTCTCGCTCTTTCCCTCCTCGGGGATTGAAACTGTAGGCGGCAAAAGAATATTCTACACCCACGGTCACACCTTAGGCGTAAAGCACGGGCTTGAAAACCTGATAGCGTCGGCTAAGGCGAGCGGCTGTGATATAGCCCTCTACGGTCACACCCATACCTCACAAATATTATATGAGGACGGATTATATGTTGTGAATCCCGGCTCCTGCGCTCAGCCGCGCGATTCTCACAGAAGCTACGCGGTTATTGATATTGAAGAAAACGGAATAATGCCACTCATTATCAATATATAATTATGAAAATCCCGCTTGCCGGAGCTTTTAAGTGTCCGACAAACGGGGTTGTTTTTAATACTTATAATAATAGCACTTTTCGGCGTCCGAGTAGTTAAGCTTTGTGCCGAAGACCTCGCTTATTATGCCGCTTTCGCAGATTTTCAGCGGCTCGCCGCAGGCGGTGATTTCGCCCTTATCAAGCACCGCGATAATGTCCGAAAAGGTGAACGCCAGAGGTAGGTCGTGCAGTACGGCGGCAACGCCCTTTCCCTCCTGCGCTAACTCTCGGAGGTTTTTCATAAGGCTTAGCTGATGGGAAATATCAAGATAAATCGTAGGCTCGTCAAGCAAAATATAATCGGTATTCTGCGCAAGCGCCATAGCGATATATGCATTCTGCCGCATACCGCCCGAAAGGGAGGAAAGCGGGCTTTCCGCACGCTCTGCAAGCCCCGTTTTTTTAAGGGCGGCAATTGCGAGACTTTTATCATTTTCGGTATAGCGTCTCGGATAGCTTAAATACGGGAATCTGCCGTGAAGCACAAGCTGAAAAACCGTCATATCGGGAACCGACTTGCCCTGCGCCAAATAGGCGATTTTTTTTGCAGTCTCGCTCCGTGATAAATCGTCGGCTTTCGCCCCGTCAATCAAAACCTCGCCCGTCAGGGTAGGGATTATGCCCGCCGCCGCCTTAAAAAGGGTGCTTTTGCCCGAGCCGTTAGGCCCGATAACCGTAACAAGCTTGCCCTTGGGAAGGTCAAGCGAAATGCCGTTCAATATCTGTCTTTTGCCGTAGCCCGCGCAGATATTTTTAAGCTCAAGCATCGCCGTGACCCCCTTTCCCCTTTATAAGAATAAAGACAAAGAATGGCGCGCCCAAAAACGCCATAATAATGCCGACGGGTATTTCGTAGGGCGAGAAAAGGGTTCGCGCGGCGGTATCGCAAATACAAACAAACGCCCCGCCGTATAAAGCGCACAGCCCCAAAAGGCTCGACGCCCTACTGCCCGACAGCCGCCTTACCGCGTGCGGAACAATAAGTCCCACAAAGGAGAGCAGTCCCGCTATGCTAACCGCACAGCCCGCAAGAGAAGCGGCAAGCATTAAAAAGAGGGTACGCATTGCAGAAGTGTTCATACCGAGCGACCTTGCGCCCTCCTCCCCGAGAGAAAGCACGTCAAGCTCGTTTGTAAGGGTAAAAAGCAAGACTAAGGTAATTAAAACAAGTATCGCCGAGGGGATAAGCCTTTGATACGCCACCCCCGAAAAATCTCCGACCTTAAAATCGTTGCTCATAACCCCAACGTCGGGAATAAAGGTCACCACCGCGTCCGAAATTGCATTAAAAAAACTGCTTAACGCCACGCCTATAAGTATCACCGTACCTCGGGAGGCGCCCCACCGCCGCGAGCCAAGGCTGATAAGCATTACAGCCCCAAATGCTCCCAAAAAGGAAAAGAGCGAAAGCCGCCAGCCACCGTAAACACCGAGTGCGGTGCAGAGGGTCACCGCAAGACCGGCGCCCGAATTTACGCCTATTATACTCGGCGAGGCAAGGCGGTTTGCAAGAACGCACTGTATCACCGCTCCGGAAACGGCAAGCGCCGCTCCGCATACAAGCGAGGCGGCGGTTCGCGGCAATCTTACATATAAAAATATACGTCCCGCGACGGTCGAGGAAAAGCCCTCCCTTGCCGCGCTTATTATTTCCGAAAATTTAAGCGGCGTACTGCCGAGCATTATTCCCAAAGCAGCGGCAAGCAGAACAAACGCGGTGCCTACAAGATACAGCGTTTTAATTCTTGCTGTTTTACCCGAGCAGTATTTCGGTAAGCGTTTCATAAGCCTTTGCCCAATTCGCGTTGGGCTTTAGATTGAACAGCTTTCTGTCCATAACATTAAGGCGGTTCTGTTTTACCGCCTCAAGCTTGCCCCACGCGGGGTTTTCCTCCATCATTCTTTTAAGGTTTTCTGTAGCCGCGGCGGTATCGTCCCCCATTGTCACCGTAAAAATACGGTAGGGCTCCCCCGCGATAACCCTCTCCACGCTTAAATTTTCAAGCAGGCTTTTATCGCTGTCGGCAATATTTACACAGCCGAGATCCTTAAGCATTTCGCCTAAGACCGTTCCCTCGCTCCCCTTTGCCTTTACAGAGGTAGTGGAAGTGCGAAGCATTAGCACTGTCTTCTTTTCCTCGCTTAAATTCGCCGCCGCAAAGCGAGACTTTATATCCGCAATTTGCTTTTGCACATCAAGTCCGTTTTTTTGGTATAAATCCTTTCTGCCCGTAATATCGGTGCAGATTTTAAGCATATTAAGGTAATCTTCAAAGGAGTCAACGTCAAAATACGCGACCGTAATTCCCGCGTTTTGGAGCGCCTCCTTCATCTCAACATCGGCGGAGGTGGAGGCGCTGGCTATAACGAAATCGGGGTTGGCGGAAAGGAGGGCTTCAAGGCTCGGCGAGTGGGCGCCGCCCAAATTAACCGCGTCATTTAACTGTAGTCCGAAATCGTCCCACGCGTCCTTAGCCGCGGCGCAGAGGGTTCCGCCCGCAAGCACCCATGTGTCCGCAAAGCTTCCGAGCAATGCGGCGACCCGCTCAGGATTTTTATTTACCGTAACATTTCTTCCTAAATCGTCGGTAAAGGAAAACGAGGCGGGAGGCTCAGACTCGGTCTTTTTCTCCCCACATCCGCTAAGGACGGAGAGCAAAAGTGTAAGCGACAAAACCACGCATATTATTTTATTCGCCGATAAGCTTCTTTTCAACATATTCAAATCCCAATCTGTTTACTGTGTCCGCGAAGCGCTCGCCCTTTATTCCCTCGTCGCGGAATAAGATAAGCGCCTTTTCGACCGTATCAAGCACCTCTTCCTCGGAGGTGAAAATTTTTGAAAGCGGTTTGCCCATAGCCGTCTTTTTGCCCCAGCGACCGCCAATGCAAATCTTATAGCCCGAGCTTGCCTTTTCAAAAACTCCAAAGGGGCATTTGCCGGTGCATCTTCCGCATTTGTTGCAAACACTGCGGTCAATGCTTACCTTGCTGTCAACCAGAGACGGCGCCTTCATCGGGCAGTTAAGCTGAATTATACATTTTTTACAGCCGCGGCATTTTTCGGTATCAGGCTCAAAAATACGCTGACCGATAATTCCAACGTCGTTTAAGTCGGGCTTTACGCAGTTATTAGGACATCCGCCCACCGCGATTTTAAATTTATGCGGCAAATCGAAGTCGTGACAGCCGACAAAAAACCGCTCGTGAATTTTTTGGCTTAAGGAATATGTGTCAATAAGTCCGAACTGACAGGTTGTTCCCTTGCAGGAGACAACAGGACGTACCTTTGCGCCCGTACCGCCCGTTTCAAGACCTCTTTCCCTTAAATACATAATAAGGGCGGGGATTTTATCATACGGCACGCCCTGAATTTCAAGGGTCATTCTGACCGTAAGGGCAATCTCGCCTGAGCCGAATATCTCCGACGCCTCGGCGATTATTTTATGCTCCGCCGCCGTGATTTTTCCGTTTCCCGTTATAACGCGGACGTTAAATATATCCTCGTAGCGCTTGTCCCTTAAACAGCCGTAGCTCTTAACCTTTTTTATCTGCTCCGCGGTGAGCTTTCCGTCCCTCGGGGTTATTCCGAGGGCTTCAAAATACTTTAAATTTTCCACTGTTATCGTCCCCTCTTTATTTTGCGCGCTAAAGTGTATTTTTATTAATGATAACATATATGAACAAGGCTGTCAATTCCATAAAATTTCTTCGCTTGCTTTTATTATCCACAGAGTGTATAATATGTATATATTATTTTTACGGAGGATCCTTTTTATGCTCGACGCTAAAAAATCCGTAAGGCTTTGCCTTATCCTTACTAATATTTTTATTATTGCGCTTGTACTTATCGCAATACTGCTTCCGTTTGGGGTTTCGTGGTATGTTGAGGTGATGCACCGCTCCCAAAGCCTGCCCGCGACAATTATGGTCACCTGCTACCCCTGCGCTCCGATTCTCGGAATAGTGCTTATTATGCTCCGCAAAATACTTAAAAGAATAGCGGAGGATAATATTTTCTGCGAGGATAACTCCCGCAATTTAAAGGTACTCGCGGTTTGCTGTTTTATAATCGCCGTTATTACCCTTATAGCGGGCAGATTTTATCTTCCCTTTTACATTGTGGGCGGCACCTTCGTGTTTTTAGCCCTTGTCGCCTATTCTCTAAGAGCCGTTTTTATAACGCTCAGCGAAAAATACGGTGATACGTCCGAAAAATAAATGAAGCTTTAATAAACAAGGCTTATTTTAAACCGCCCCGATTTGTACGGACAGTACAAATCGGGGCGGTTCAGCTTTATTTAAGTTTTTTAATCCTTTATCGCGTCCAAAATCAGTTCCACGCACTTTTCGATCCCGATTTTACCCGAATTCAGGCACATATCGTAATTTTTCGCGTCGCCCCACTCGCGGTCGGTATAATGCTTGTAATAAATCTTTCTTTTCTTGTCCTTATCGGCAAGCCGTTGCTCGGGCTTTTTCTCGCTCTCGCCGTAAAGCCTTACAATTCTTTCGGCGCGGGACTGCATATCGGCGTGAATAAATACGTTAAAGCAGTCGTCCCTGTCGCGCAAAATATAATCCGCCCCTCTGCCGACAATAACGCAGGGCTGTTCGGAAAGCTTCAATATTACCTGCCGCTGTATGCAAAAAATAAAATCCGACATAGAAAGACCGTTCTGCATACAGGGTATTCCCTGCGACATCGCAAAGGAAAAAATACTTTTAGAGGGTGAAAACTCGCCGTTTTCCTCGATAAAAGCGCTGTCTAAGCCTGTTTCGTCCGCCACGTGCTTTACAAGCTCCTTATCGTAAAAAGGGATTCCGAGCCTTTCGGCTAACATTCTGCCTACCGTTCTTCCTCCGCTGCCGAACTGACGGCTGATGGTGATAATATTTTTTGACATACTAAACCCTCCTTAAAATAATTTACTAATCGTGCAGATAAATAGTACGCGAATTTCGGTGCATATATACGTTAAGCACAAGCCCTATTCCGAGAAAGAGGCACAAAAGCGATGTGCCGCCCGCGCTGAAAAACGGTAATGTAATACCGATTACGGGCAAAAGCGAAACGCACATACCCACGTTTATTACCATCTGTGAAAACAGAATTGAAAACATACCCACGCAGATAAGCTTGCCGCTGTCCTTGGTTGAAAGCTTGGCAACGCGGATACAGCGGAAGCAGATAGCGGACAAAAGGAGAATCACCGCCATACAGCCTAAAAAGCCCAGCTCCTCGCCGATGCTCACAAATATAAAATCGTTGTAGCCGTAAGGCACAATGCCGTTTTGGGTAAGGTCACCGTTTAAAAGTCCCTGACCCGTAAGACCGCCGTTTGCAAGCGCCATTCTGCCGCGCCATTGCTGATATCCGATACCGTTAATATCGGCGTTAAGGTCGAAAAGGCTGGTTATTCTCGCCCGCTGGTCGTCGTTCATAACAAAGAAATAAAGTATCGGCGAGACGGCAAGCACAGCGGCAAGCGCGGCGACAAAATATTTCCACGAAACACCCGCCGCCCAAAGCATAAAGACAACCATAACCGCGAATACAAGCGCCGTACCGTCGTCGCCCTGAAAATGGATAAGCAGTACGGGAAAGGCGCCGTGAATACACACGGAAATAAGGTATTTAAGCTTGTTTATATTGGGCTTAACCTTGCTTAAATGGGCGCTGAAGGTAATAATAAAACAGATTTTTAACAGCTCGGAGGGCTGAAAGGTGGTTATTCCGAGGTCAAGCCATGCCTTATCGTCGGTACCCTCGGGCGCAAAGCCGATAAAAAAGGTCAAAATCACGGGCACAAGACCCAATACCGCCGCTATATACCAATGCTTGAGCATTTTTTCATAATCTATAGCGGAAATTATAACTGCGGCGACCACGCCCATAACCGTACACAAAAGCTGAATTATAACAGGGCGGAAATTTTCAAGATAATAGGTTGCGGAAAAAACCGCCAAACAGCCGTAAAGGCCGGTAAAAATGCAAAGAATAAGTAAAATCTTATCGGACTCGCGGATAAAATCCGCAATCCGTGCCAAAAAGCTCCGCAAAAAACGCACTCCTTTCATGGGAAAAAATTACATTATTAAAGCTTTTTATATCACTATTATATTGCATTTTGCGACAATTTTCAAGTGCGGCTTTAATTTTTATTCGTCCCGCAAGGTTATTTATATTCCGCCGCAGACAGTATATAACTGTCCGACTTTTCGGTTGTAAAGCAGAATCCGTCATATCTACTTAAAAGCTTAAAATCAGGCGTTACCAGCTCCGCACTTGCCGCGTCGGCGAGTATGCCGCCCTTTGCCTTGATGTAGGCTTCCTTCCTTGTCCAAAGGGTGTAAAATCGGTTGTCACAGTCGCGCTCGTTTACGTATTCGCTCTCCCTCGGAGTAAAAAGCAGATACTTCTCCCGCTTTTTAAATCGTCCGATTTGCTCTATATCGATTCCGACGGGAAAATCCGAGACCGCGCAGACCGCAAAATCCCCCGAATGTGAGATACTGAAAAAGCAAAAATCAAGGACGGGCTTTCCGTTTTCATTATATCTTAAAGTAAATTCTTCCCTGCCGTAGAGCTCTTTTATCATTTTTTTAAGCAAAAACCGCCCCGCAAGAGTACGCTTTTTGTCGTCGGGACGGTAATTTTTTATTCTTTCGGCGGTATCGGGAAAAAATTCCGCAATTTCGGAATACTCCTTGTCCGACAAACCGCCGATATTAATTTTTTTAAGTTTCATCAGGAAATATCCGCGTTTTTGTAAAGGTAATCGAGTGCCTTTTCATTTACTGCAAGATACTCAAAATAAAAATCGCCGTAAAACTCCTTAATTTCGTTCTCGGATACTCCGCTGTAGCCCTTTACGGTCTCGTCAAGCTGAGCCTGTACCTCCTCGTCTGTAACGCCCAACTTTTCCTTATCAAGCACCGCGTAAAGCACCATCTGCTCATCCATTACAGGCTTAATTTGCTCATCGGTAATACTTGCCTTGAAATCGTCCTCGGTTTGATTGTTATAGCTTAAATAGGTTGCAAGGTCAATGCCGTACTGGCTTTGAATATTCTTGTCAACCATATTTTTATAGGCGGTATAAATCGTCTCGGCGTCCTTTTCGGGATAATCCTTGATTTCGGAATTTGCCTTTATAGTATCAAGCAAATAATTCTTTACCGCGCGCTCGGTAACATCAGCCTCGTAGGCGTCGAGTGTGTCAAAATCAAGCTCCTTATAATAGTCCTCGGGCTTTCTTTCCTCGTCTGTCTTAACATAGTTTATCTTAACGGTAAATACAACCGCCTTGCCCGCAAGCTCGGTACTCTGGTAATCCTCGGGGAAGGTGAGATTAAGGTCTACAGTATCGCCGATTTTTTTGCCGATAAGTCCGCTTTCAAAGCCCTCTATAAAGGATCCGGAGCCTATTTTCAAATCATAGCCCTTAGCCGTGCCGCCGTCAAACGCCACGCCGTCCTTTTTGCCCTCGTAGTCGATATTTGCGGTGTCGCCGTCTGCTACCTCACCCTCGGTCTTACGGACATACAAATCGTTGCTATAAATATCTGAGGAAATCACTTCGTCGTAAAATTCCTTAAAGGTATCCGACTTTGTATCGACGGGGATATTTTTATAATCGCCCAGCTCAACATACTTTGAAAGCTTATCGTTGTAAAGTATTCTCGCGTCGTTTTTTCCGCAACCCACAAGTAGTGCCAATGTCAATACTGCGAGCATTACACTTATGATTCTTTTCATATTCTTGCTCCTAAACCTTTTGTAATTCTCCCTTTGAGGACGCCTTTAAATAGGCGTTGATAAAGCCGTCCAAATCGCCGTCCATAACGCCGTTTATATTGCCCGATTCAAAGCCCGTGCGGTGGTCCTTTGCCATAGTGTAGGGCATAAAGACGTATGAGCGTATCTGCGAGCCCCAGGCGATTTCCTTTTGAACGCCCTTTATATCCTCAATTTTTTCGAGGTGCTCTCGCTCCTTTATTTCAAGCAGCTTTGATTTTAACATCTTCATCGCCTGCTCGCGGTTCTGGAACTGGCTTCGCTCGTTCTGGCAGGCGACCACAATCCCAGTCGGAATATGGGTAAGGCGTACCGCCGACGAGGTCTTGTTAATGTGCTGACCGCCCGCGCCCGAGGAGCGGAAAACGTCCATTTTAATATCCTCCTCGCGGATTTCAATGTCGTTATCGTCGCCGATTTCGGGCATTACCTCTAATGATGCAAAGGAGGTGTGTCTTCTTCCCGACGCGTCAAAGGGAGATACCCTGACAAGACGGTGAACGCCCGATTCGCTCTTTAAATAGCCGTAGGCATTGTCCCCCTCAATAAGCATAACCGCGCTTTTAAGTCCCGCCTCGTCACCGTCGAGGAAGTCGAGCAGCTGTACCTTAAAGCCGTGCCGCTCGCTCCAACGGGTGTACATTCTAACAAGCATTGAAACCCAGTCCATAGCCTCGGTTCCGCCCGCCCCCGCGTGGAAGGTTAAAATTGCGTTGTTGTTGTCATATTCCCCCGTAAGCAGGGTTTGCAATCTTTGGGAGGCGAGTCCGCTCTCAAACTCGTCAAGCGAGGCAGTGATTTCCTCCACAAGGGACAAATCTCCCTCTTCGTCCCCCATTTCAATTAAAACAATCAAATCATCATAGGTCGAGCAGAGCTTATCGTATAACTCCACGGTATTTTTAAGCTTGCCCGTTTTTTGCAGAATCTTCTGCGAATTCTCGGTATCGTCCCAAAAGCCGGGGGCGGCGGCTTTAAGCTCTAATTCGTCGATTTCTTTTTTAAGCCTTTCATAGCCTATCGCGTCCTTTAGGTCGCGAAGCTCTGTTTCGTTCCCCTCAAGACGAAGCTTTAACTGCTCAAATTCAAGCATTGTTCTCCTCCTGTTTCAGCGCAAAGGCGCACCAGTTGTCTTTATACCGCTTTTCGGTAACGGTAAAGCCATATTTTTCTGCGGCGGCAAGCACATCGTTTTCCCTTAAATCAATTATGCCCGAAGCTATCAGTACGCCGTCCTCTTCCATATAATTCTTAACGCTTTCCAGCAGTCTTATTACCACGTCCGCCACGATATTAGCGCAGACAAGGGAGTATTTGCCCGTAACCTTTTCGGCAAGGTCGCCAACGATAAACTCGGTTTTGTCGGTAACGCCGTTAATCTCGGCGTTTTCCCGCGCGGTTTTTACCGACTGGGCGTCGATATCAACACCGACCGCCTTTTCAGCCCCCAACAGCACCGAGGCAACAGCTAAAATTCCACTGCCACAGCCTATGTCAAGCATTTCGGTGTTACACTCAACATAATTTTGAAGCATATCAAGGCAAAGGGAGGTGGTCGCGTGGGTTCCCGTGCCGAACGCCGCGCCCGGGTCGATGTGCAAAATCGTGCGGTTATCCTTATTATCGTATTTTTCCCAGCTCGGCACAACCGCCAACCTTTCGCCGATTTCGGTTGCGTGGAAATACTTTTTCCAGTTCTCGTTCCAGTCGGAATCGTTTACACCCACAGCCTCCGCCTTATAGCCTATGCCCGCGGCGGCAAGCCGCTCCTTCAAAAACTCCAGCGCTTCGGCGGCGTTGTCGCACTCCGAGATGTAGATATGAATTATCGAGGTATCCCTGTCCTTAGCGACTAACTCCTCGTCAATCAAATCAATGTGCGCGATTTCCTTAGCACCCTTTTCAAGATCGGAATAATCCTCAATGTAAATTCCGTAGGGCACGGTCATATTGGCTATCGCCGCCGCCGCGTCGGTGTCCCTCTGCGCGACAGCAACCGTAATTTCAGTCCAGTTCATAAAATCATTCCTTCAAAGTTTGAAATGCTGTATCTAAAAGATATCCTGCGGCAACAGCCAAAAGAGGCAAATAACCTAACGAATAACGAGAAACAGGAATAAACATTAAAATACTGAGCAAATATATAAAAAATATTATTGCAGTACACCTGTGTTTTTTTGAAAACAGAGCTCTTAAAAAACCGAATATTCCTAAAACCACCGTTGTATTATTAACTATATTACATAATTCAAATAAATAAGGCAAATCATTTGCATCAAAAAAGATTTTCGAGAATTTCCCTAATGTCATCCAATATATAGTTGAAAGAGGTTTAGTAAATAAAAGTTTAATCAGCAAAATAACATTGCCGAATAATGTGCCGGGATCTTGCAGTCCTAACGCTTCAACGTCCGGTGCCAAACCGGCATATATAGGATTGGTCTGCGTTGCAAGCGGTATAAATTGATTCAAGGTTACAGCATTTCTAATCCACCAAGGCGTCGCAACAATAATAAATCCCAGAATAAAAAATCCGATATTACGAAGCCATTCCTTATGATTTTTCCATTTAATAATAATCTCTGCCGCTACTATACACGGAAAAACTATTACTATCAAAGGTCTTACCATTGTTGTAACACATAAAGATAGCCATTTAATTCCAACTCGCCTCATAAAGGTTGATTTAAAACCGTTTGTTTTTGAAATAAAGCGCGAACCCACTACAAAATCAGACTCATTATCTGCTATCGGCTTAATAAGCCCACCGAGAGAAGATATATCATGCTGACCGTCGCCGTCAAACTGTACTGCTATATCATAATCTTTAATATTTGCGTAAATATATCCTGTCTGCACGGCACCGCCTATTCCCAAATTCTGAATTAAATTTATGCAATTTATATTATTATCCCTGCAAATTTGATATGTATTATCGGTAGAGCCGTCATTGATAACAATATAATCTAATTGAAAATCGCAATTTTTTCTATACTCAATAACACTGTTAACTGTTTTTAATATATTAATTTCTTCATTATATGCCGGTATAATAATTAAAACTCTCAAAAAACCACCTTATCCTTTTTTGAAAATAAAAAATTTACTAAAAACCCAATTTAATAAAACCGCTAAAAATGAAAGTATAACCTTTGAAATTAAGATACCGTCAATTCCGAAAATGCTAAAACGTTCAAGATTCATTATATCTGTACTAACATAAAGACCTATCTGTTCAAAAAAATAGGACAATATTCTCGCAGAAAAAAAAGATAAAATTTCTTTGCATAAAACTTTAAACCCCCAACTTTTACTTTGAAAAACAAAAAGTTTATTGGTTATATAAGCAAATGATGATGCAAAAACGAATGAAATTGTATTTACGGTTAAAACCTTATCATATCCTAAAAATTGTAAAAACAATAAAAAGCTTGCATAATTCACAACGGTAGTCAGGAGTCCAAAGAACAAGTATAAAAATGCTTCATTTCTCACAATTTTTAATATCTTTTCTTTCATATTCCCTCCTAAATTTCCTCAATATAAATGACAAATAATTATAACATACTGTTGTGTATTTGTCAAATTTTATAGCTCGATTGAGTTTTCCCCATATTTTCATCTTTCAGAAAGCTTTTGCAAATTTAGACGTTAGACGTTAGACGCGGAAGGCATAAATGCTTTCCCTACAATGGATAATTAAATTGGATTGCGTAGGGAACGGTCATATTAGCTATCGCCGCCGCGGCGTCGGTGTCCCTCCGGGCGACAGCTACCGTAATTTCAGTCCGGTTCATACATTCACTCCGAAAATCAGTATTCATATTTTTATATCATCTTTCGATAGGAAAGAAAAGCTCTATTTTATCTTTTTGCCTATGTTTTAATTCTAAAGCCTCCCTTGCCTAAAGGGAGGTGGCAGCCGCAGGCTGACGGAGGGATTCGAATCGCTTTCCTATAAAAGCCTCCCTTGCCTAAAGGGAGGTGGCAGCCGTAGGCTGACGGAGGGATTCCTTAACCCTCCAATCAATATACTCGCAAACCCCTCTGAAATTATTATTAACCTCATTATTAGGTATGCGAATTACCGTTAAGTTTCTGCTTTCAATTTTTTCTGTGCGGATTTTGTCCTTTAGCAAGCCCTTATCTTCGTAGTGCTGTGACCCGTCAAGCTCTATAATCAAGCGGGCTTCGTGACAGTAGACATCAGCAATGTAGTTATCTATTACTTTTTGCCGTAAAAATCGGACGGGATAGGAACGCAAAAAATCGTACCACAAATGCCGTTCTTCCTTTGTCATATTTTTTCGCAGGGTTTTTGCGTTATCGGTGAGTTTTGTATTATGTTTACGCTCCGTAATGTATCCCTCCGTCTTCGCCTTACGGCGAATCCACCTCCCTTTAGGCAAGGGAGGCTTATTCAACATATAATAAACATTTCTTATTTCGCTTTTTATATATTAGGGTCAAATGTTAAAAAATCCTTCTATTTCCGCCTTTTCCCCTATTACCGTCCCCTGCACCATACCGTTTCTGCCGCCACCGCGAACCGAAAAGCGGTCTTTAAAGCTCTTGAAAAACATATCAAGCACGGTTTCCTCGCCGCAGACAGCAAAGGCAAAATTACCGTCTTCGCCCGAAAAAACGCCGCGTATACCGCCGCTTTTTTTATAAAGCGCGTCGGCGAAAAGCTGTAATTCCTTAATATCGAGATTATCTTCAAAAACTGCCGTTTTTTCGCTTTCAGGCGAAAAATTCCTTGCTTTCTCGGTTATAAGGCGTTTTTTTAAATTAGAAATTTCAAATTTAAGCTCGCGGTTTTCGTCACTCAGCCTGTCCACAGCCGCGGCGGCTTCATACTGCTTGACAGAGAGCAGATTTGATATTTTCTGCACGTTAGAATACTTATCGTTATAATCCCTTAGCGCGTCGATACCGCACTTTATAAAAATCCGCACCCCGCCCTTATTTTTAAAGGAATCTAAAATTTTTATAAGACCTATTTCCCCCGTTTTTTTAACATGGGGCGCACAGCAGGCGCAAAGGTCATATCCCTCAATATTGACTATTCGGACATTTTCGGTAAGCTCTAATTTACTGCGGTAATTGAGCGCTTTTAGCTCCTTTTCATCGGGGTAATACGCCCTTATCGGTACATTTTCCCAAACCGCCTGATTGGCAAGCCGCTCGACCTTAGACAGCTGTTCTCTTGATAAAGCACCGTCAAAATCCACCGTCATTTCCGCTCCCAGATGAAAGCCTACATTGTTAAGCCCGTAAAGCTTATGAGTAAGCCCCGACACAATATGCTCCCCCGAATGGTTTTGCATATTGCGAAAGCGCCGCTCCCAGTCAAGGCGGCAATCGTATTTCTTTCCTATTTCAAGCGGTTCATCGGTGAAGTGGATTATCTCATTATCAATAATCCGAACGTCTAAAACCGCCGACCCGCCGATAGTTCCTCGGTCGGATTCCTGCCCGCCGCCCTCGGGGAAAAAGGCGGTTTTATTTAGTATTATAGCGTAATATTCCCCCGATTTTCGGCAGTTTAAAACCGTGGCGGAAAATTCTTTTATATGAGAGTCCTTATCATAAAGCTTTTCGGTCATTTGCCTAACTTCTCCTCGATAATATGCGCCGCCTTGTAAATATCGCCGCCGCCCATTGTGATTACAATATCACCCTTTTCGGCAGTTTTTATAGCGGCGTCGGCAACGCTTTCAAAGCCGTCAACCACAACCGCGTCGGGCAGGCGCGCCGCTAAATCCTCCGACGATATACCGTAGGTATTCTTTTCCCGCGAGCCCATAATGGGGGTTAAAATCACCTTGTCGGCAACAGAGAGCGCGGCGATAAAATCCTCCTTTAAAAGTGCGGTACGGGAAAAGGTAAAGGGCTGGAAAATGACTATTACACGGTTGTAGTCAAGCTCCTTTGCCGCCGTTAGAGTCGCCATAATCTCGGTCGGGTGATGGGCGTAATCGTCGGCTAAAACAAAGCCGCCGTACTCCCCTAAAAACTCAAACCGTCTGCCTGCGCCCGTGAATTTTTCTATCGCGTCCTTAATGCCGTCAGCCGTTAATCCCATATCAAAGCAGACCGCAAAGGCGGCAAGCCCGTTTAAAACGTTGTGTCTGCCGGGAATATGCATTTGAATATTGATTATTTTTTCGCCGCTTTTAATAACATCAAAAGAAAAGCCGTATTTTCCGCCCTTAATATTTTCCGCGCGGTAGTCGTTATCCTCCCCAAATCCGAATGTAACGGTTTTGGCGGTTATATCCTCTGCCGCTTTGTGAGCCAACTTATCGTCGCCGTTAATATAGGCGGTCTTCGCCATTTTTAAGAACTTATGAAAGGACAGGGTAAGGTTTTCCATTGTCTTAAAATAATCGAGGTGGTCGTTATCGATATTAAGCAGTACCGCAACGTCGGGAGAAAGCTGTAAAAAGGTGTCCACAAACTCGCAGGACTCGCAAACCATAGTCTCCGATTTGCCCGAAATTCCGTTTGAACCAATAAGCGGGAGCTTTCCGCCGATAACCGCTGTAGGATCCTGCTTGTTTAAAATCAAAATTTGTGTTATCATAGAGGTAACGGTTGTTTTGCCGTGGGTGCCGCAAACGCCTATCACATTATCAAAATGACGTGTCAAAGCCCCCAACATATGGGAGCGCTCCATTGTGGGTATGCCCCTTTCGCGCGCGGCTTTAAGCTCGGGGTTGTCTGCCGATATAGCCGCCGAATATACCACAAGCTCCGCACCCTCGATATTTTCTGCCCTATGCCCCATAAACACAGGGATACCCAAAGCCTTAACGCGGGCAAGGGGATCGCTCTCGTTATTATCCGAGCCGGTTAAATAATAGCCCTTACCGTGGAGTATTTCCGCCAGCGGACACATACCGCTGCCGCCTATGCCTATCATATGAATATGCTTTACGCCCTCGATTATTTTATCCTCTTGCCTTAGCTCTTTCATAAAGGTTCTCCCATCAAATATTTTATTCTTACCTACTATTATATTGCCAAACCGCAAAAAAATAAACCCTTTTTTGACGAAAGAAGGAAAAAATATGCTTTTTATACCATCCGAAATTCAATTTATTATCGACCGACTTCAAAATAACGGCTTTGAAGCCTACCTTGTAGGGGGTTGTGTGCGGGATATGCTAATGGGTATTTCCCCGCACGATTACGACATCACCACCTCCGCGCCGCCCGAAATTACCCTTTCGCTTTTCCAAAAAACCGTTCCGACCGGTATTAAGCACGGCACGGTGATGGTTATAAAGGGCGATTTTGCCGCCGAGGTCACTACCTACCGCGCCGACGGCGAATACGGCGACCACAGGCGACCCGAAAGCGTGACCTTTGTTAAAAGCCTAAAAGAAGACCTTGCCCGCCGCGATTTCACGGTGAACGCTATCGCATATAATGAAAATGAGGGTATAAAGGACTTCTTTTGCGGCAGGGAGGACATTAATAATAAAATTCTCCGCGCGGTCGGAGCGCCGCAAAAACGCTTTACCGAGGACGCGCTCAGAATCCTGCGACTTTTCCGCTTTGCCTCGGTTTTGGGCTTTACTCCCGAAAAGGAAACCCTTAACGCCGCCCTTAAATGCGCGCCGCTGCTTGAAAGCATTTCAGCCGAGCGCATTTCCTCAGAGCTAAGAAAAGCGGTAAACGGCAAAAATCCCGCGGCTTTAAAGCCGCTGACCGACATAGGCGGACTTGAATTTATAGGAATAAAAAATCCCGATTACTCCAAAATTATTCCTCTGCAGGACGCGGGGCTTGCACTTTTCGGGCTTCTCTATTCCTCTGCGGACGATTTAATGTCAGCACTCTGCTTTTTAAAGCCCTCTAACAAGGAAAAAAAGCTTTATGAGAATATTTTAAACCTTTTGTCCCTTACCTTTCCGCAAAGCAAGACGGATATTAAGGAAATGCTTTTTAAAACCGACCCCGATTCGGTGGAAAAATATTTGAATTTTAATAAGCATTATTTCGGCACGGACGTAGATAACGCACTGAATATGCTTAGCGAAATATTGGAAAACGGCGAGCCGTACAAAATTTCCGACCTTAAAATCGGGGGAAATAATCTTAAAAATATGGGGGTCAGCGGAGAAAAAATCGGGGAAACTCTCGAATATCTTAGAAAATGCGTAACCTTAGACCCCATGCTTAACCGCCGCAGTATATTACTTCAAAAATCCGAGGAATTTAACCGTAACTAAATATACATAAGCACCGTAAACTGTAATATACAGTACGGCGCTCAGGTGTATCGCAATACTGCGTTTAGCCTCCCTCTGACGAGGGAGGTGGCTCGACACAGTCGAGACGGAGGGAGAGAAAAATTAATGCTTTTCTTTTACTACCCCTCAGTCTGCTTCGCAGCCAGCTCCCCTGACAAGGGGAGCCGACGCAAGTCTTTTAATACTCATAAGCGCCATAAACTGTAATATACAGTACGGCGCTTATATTTTTTAAGAGATGATGAATATGAAAAAAATCACCGCGATAGGCGGAGACAAGCGGCTTAAAACCGCAACAAAGGAGCTTACGGAAAGGGGCTTTACGGTAAACACGGTAGGGCTTTATGACGATGAAAGCGGAAATATGGAGGGCGATGTTTTACTGCTCCCCGTTCCGACCACAAAGGACGGCGAAACCGTTTTCGCGCCTTTTGCAAAGCGGAAAATCTATCTTTCCGAAGTAGCCGACAAGGCGGATAACAGGCTTATTCTTACCTGTAATTACAGCTTTAAGGACAAAAACTGCATTGATTACGGCAAGCTTGACAGCTATTCCCTACTAAACGCGATTCCGACCGCGGAGGGAGCCATAAAGCTTGCGATTGAGAACACCTCCTTTACCCTGTGGCAAAGCCGCGTTCTCATAATAGGCTACGGCAGGGTCGGAAAGGTTTTAGCCGACAGGCTTAAAGCACTTGGAGCATATGTTACGGTAAGCGCGAGAAAGCCCTCCGACCTTGCGCTTATTAAGGCTCTCGGCTGTAAGGCGACAGAGACCCGAACGGTAAGCGAAACGCTGTCCGATTACGATATAGTTTTTAACACCGTCGACGTAAAGGTGATAGACGACAAAGCCTTTGAAAACTGCTCCCTAAAGCTTATAATAGACCTGTCGTCATCGGGCGGCTTTGACGTCGCCGCCGCACGTGATTGCGGTATTCACGCCCTTAAAGCCCCGGGTCTTCCCGGAATCACCGCGCCGCTTACCGCCGGAAAAATATTGGCGGAAACTGTAACCGAGATACTTAATTCACACTTTTAATAAAAGAGGAGAACGCCATGAAAGACATTACATTGGGATATGCGTTCTGCGGTTCCTTCTGCACAATAAAAAAATCCCTCGCCGCGCTTAAAGCGCTCGCCGAGTCGGGGTATAAAATAAAGCCTATTATGTCGCAAATTGTTTATAACACCGACACGCGCTTCGGAAAGGCGGAGGATTTAATTCGCGAGGTGGAGGAAATCTGCGGCGAAAAGATTATCCACGACATCGCCGCCGCCGAACCGATAGGACCTAAAAACCTGCTTGACATTATTGTTGTTTCCCCCTGTACGGGAAACACAGCGGCAAAAATCGCTTTAGGCATTACCGATACCCCCGTCACAATGGCGGTAAAGGCGAGCCTTAGAAACAACAAGCCCGCAGTGCTTGCCGTAGCCACCAACGACGCCCTCGGAGCCTCGGCTAAAAACCTCGGACTGCTTCACAATACCTCAAACATCTATTTTGTCCCCTACCGTCAGGACGATCCCTTGGGCAAAAACAACTCGCTGGTCTGCGATTTTTCGCTTATTCCGCAAACGGTGGAAAAAGCCCTTAAAGGAGAGCAGATACAGCCGATTTTGATTTAACCGAATACTAAACAAGCCTCCCGTATATATGGAAGGCTTGTTTTCTAACTGCAAAATCTGTGATTGCCAATTGTTGTTATCACGGGGCGGGAGAAGATCCATTTGCTTGTAGCGGTGCTTGGATTATAGTAATAAATAGCTCCCCCGCTCGGGTCAAGACCGTTTATCGCGTCACGCGCGGCGCTGTAGGCGCTGTCGGCTACAGGCTCGTAAAACTGACCGTCGTCAAGACAGGAAAAGGCTCCCTTTTGGTAAATGACTCCCGAAAGGGTATCTGGAAAGGAGGGGTGCTCAATGCGGTTAAGTATCACCGCGCCGACCGCAACCTGACCTAAATAGCCCTCTCCCCTTGCCTCTGCTGAAATAATACGGGCAAGCAGATCGTAATCGGATGAGGAATATCCGCCGTAGGAGTTGCCCTCGGTTCCCGAAACGCCGAGGGCTTTAAGGGTTTTCTCCCCCGCTATTCCGTCGGGAGAAAGCCCGTTATCCTTTTGAAAGCTTATTACAGCCGATCGGGTTCTCGTACCGAAAATTCCGTCCACCGTGTAATCGTAATAGCCCTTATTTTTAAGCGCCTCCTGCACGGCGCGCACCTCTTCGGAGCGCGAGCCTACCTTCGACAGCCCCGATACCGATACCCCGAACAGACTAATCAGCATTATAAAAGCGAGCATAATCGCGAAAACGCGTTTCATTACTTTTCACCCTTTTAAAGATATATTATTATGCTGTCCTTAGTAATAAAAATTATTCTTTTTTGGTTAAAAAATTATTTTTCGTCAAAAACTTTTTTTATTTATTGCCGTGCTTTGACAAAAAATATGCGGGACAAGCCGTATAATTAGGGTGAAGTAAAATACGGCGGTGATTTTAGTTGAAAGATATTGTAAAAATATCAGGAAGAACGGAAAAAATTAACCATAGGGAGCTTATCGCGGCGACGGCAACCCACATTTTAGCGGCGGCGGCGGGCTTTATCGCCGCGAGAGCCACGGTAACGGACAAGCTGTTGCCCTTCGGTCTCTCGGTAGCGGCGGGAGCCTCCGCTACATACACTCCCGCCGCGGCGATAGGCGTTTTTTTGGGGTATTTTATCCCTGCGCTCGACACGGGCGGCTTTCGTTACATAGCGGCAATGCTTGCAATACTTGCGATAAAGCTGTTATTAGGCGGCTATAAAAGGCTAACCGAAAACCCTGTCTTTTTAAGCTTAATATGCCTGCTGTCAAGCTTTCTTACCTCGGCGGTGACCTTAAGCGGATTTAATTTCAGCTTTTTAAGAGTCGCGGCGGAGTCTCTGCTTGCGGCGGGAGGTACGTTTTTTGTCTGCCGCTGCTTTAAGGCCTTGCCGAAAGCCGTTCAGGGGCTTAACGCCGATGAGCTTGTTTCGCTTTTTGCGACCCTCGGCATACTGCTTACGGGGGTAAACAGCTTTGATTTCGGCGGAGTATCCTTAGGTCATATATTGGGCATTACCCTGATACTTACCGCCGCGAAATACGGCGGTACCCTCTCGGGCTCGGTATGCGGCACAACCGTGGCGCTGTCGCTTATCCTAAGCGGAGTATCGGGCGAAATTGCCGTTGTTTACGCCTTTATCGGGCTTATAGCGGGGGTGTTTTCCTCCTACGGCAAATATATTCAGGTAGCAGTTCCCCTTGTTTTCAGCCTTGTGGGCTCGGTCACCACGGGCAACCCGATACTGATAGCCCGAACCGTTATTGAAGCCGCCCTCGGTTCGGCGCTGTTCTTGGCGCTACCGAGGAGGCTCGGAATTCACATAAGCCGTCTTTTTTCGGTATACCCGAGATTGGTCGCGCCCGACGGCTTTAAAAAATCGCTTGAAATGCGGCTTAATATTGCGGCAAATGCCCTTTGCGATGTTTCGGAAACGGTTGAACAGGTTTCCGCCGAGCTTTCTAAAATTAACGCGCCCGATTTCGGAACGGTTATCGCCGCGATTGAACAGGACGCCTGCTCGGGCTGTAAGCTGAGGGTTCACTGCTGGGAAAGCCGCCGCGACAGCACGGTTGAGGCAATTCTCGGAATTACCAAAGCGGTCAAGGAGGGCAGTCGCGCTCCCGAAAACGGAGCGCCCGAGGAGTTTCGCGGCAGGTGCATAAGGGTGTCGCAGGTGGCGAACGCCGCCTACAAGCGATATTCCGACTACACCGCGCGCATTGCCGCGGAAAACCGTATCGACGAGGTGCGTTCGGTGGTGTCCGACCAGTTTGACGGCATATCCTATATGCTGACAGAGCTTGCAAACGACCTTGAAAACGACGGTAAATTTGATAATTCCACCGCCGAAAAAGCGTCGGCGGCGCTAAAAAATCTCGGCGCACAAACCGAGGAATGTACCTGCAAGCTTGACAAATACGGCAGAATGAGTCTTGAGCTTAAGATAAAAAAGCAACCCGATTTAACAATAAACAAATTACAGCTTATGAAGCTTTTATCGGTTGTCTGTGAGCGCGATTTCGACGTTCCCGCAGTAAGCGCGGCAGGCGGAAGCATATATATTACCCTGTACGAGCACGCCGCGATAAGGGTAGACGTTGGGGTAGAGCAAAAATGTGCCATGTCTTCGGCAATGTGCGGCGACGCATACAAGTATTTCTTTGACGGCAGAGGGCATTTTATTATGATTTTATCCG
Organism: Acutalibacteraceae bacterium; assembly: GCA_051880555.1. Classification (GTDB taxonomy): domain Bacteria; phylum Bacillota; class Clostridia; order Oscillospirales; family Acutalibacteraceae; genus UBA737. Next base: position 37,064 of record JBJEOE010000057.1, on the reverse strand, counting down.
ACGGAATGGGCACGGGCGGCAGAGCGGCGGTGGACGGCGCAATGGCTTCGGGGCTTATGAGCCGTCTTATAAAGGCGGGCTTCGGCTATGACTGCTCCCTTAGAATCCTCAATTCCTCTATGCTTTTTAAATCTACCGACGAATCCCTTGCCACGGTGGACATCGCAAGCATAGATTTATTCACAGGTCAGGTAGAGCTATACAAGGCGGGCGCCGCGCCCACCCTGATAAGACGCTCAGGCCGCACAGGAAAGGCGGAGAGCACCTCCCTGCCCGCCGGTATTTTGCGCGAAATAGGCTTTGATAAGGCAACCGTTAAGTGCAAAATAGGCGACATTGTGGTGCTTATGTCGGACGGCGCAGCCTGCGAGGGCACCGACTGGATTAAAGGAGAAATAGAAAGCTGGAGCGACGGCACCGCCGAAGAGCTTGCAGAGCGGATATGCGAGGGTGCAAAGCGCCGCCGCAGCGACAACCATCAGGACGATATTACCGTAATGACGGCGATATTAAAAAAATCGGTATAGCAATGGACCTATAATAAAACAAGCTTGGCAAAAGCACGAAAATAAGGCTTTGCAAAGCTTGTTTGCTTTTTAAGAGACAAATCGGGGTTTGTAGAGGAGTTTGATTTGCGTATAAAAAGGCCCCCTTGCCTAAAGGGGGCTGGCACGGCTTGCCGTGACTGGGGGATACTTAGGTTTGAAGAAGCCTCAATATATCCCTCCACCGCCGTTCGGCGGTCCCCCTCCCTTTAGGCAAGGGAGGCTATTTTTCAATTACCCCTACAAACCCCGATTTATTTTTTACAGCCCCATTTAATACATTATTATATTTCAAACCGAGAGTATTCTTCCCCGTTTTCAAGATTTTTCCAAAGAAAGACGCCGTTTTCGTATGTCATATAGCTGTGCGGACTGTCCTCCTTTGGGATAGAGACCGAGCCGCAGTTCATATAAACATAATCCGAATGTTCGGTAAATTTCGGTATATGGGTATGACCGTTTAAAAGTATATCACCCTCGCAAAGCGGCGGGAGCTTGCTTTCGTTGTAAACGTGACCGTGGGTAGCGTAAATCACGCGCTTACCGACAGGTATTACCGCATAATCGGCAAGCACGGGAAATTGGAGCACCATCTGGTCAACCTCGGTATCGCAGTTGCCGCGAACGCAGAATACTTTATTATTTAGCGGATTAAGCATTGAAATAACGCTTTTGGGCGCGTACTCCCGCGGAAGATCATTGCGCGGACCGTGGTAGAGAATATCGCCGAGCAAAAAAAGCCTATCCGCCTTTTCTTTTTCCAAGGCATCGATTAGCATACGGCAGTAATACGCCGAGCCGTGAATATCCGACGCGATAATTAATTTCATATCAGACACCTACGCAATAACAAGGAAGTAAGCCAGCACAACTATGCCAAGAAGGATTCTGTACCATCCGAAGGCGGTGAAATCGTGCTTTCTTATATAGCTCATAAGGAACTTTATAACAAGAACCGAGACAATAAATGCGGTTAGCATACCTACGAGCAGAACCGCAAGCTCCGCAGAGGTAAAGTTAAGTCCGAACTTTAAAAGCTTAATAAAGCTTGCGCCGAACATTACGGGAACGGCGAGATAGAAGCTGAACTCCGCCGCCGCAACGCGGGAAACGCCGATTATTATTGCTCCTAAAATGGTCGAGCCGCTGCGCGAGGTGCCCGGGATTAGCGAGAGCGCCTGGAAAAGTCCTATTATAAGCGCGGTCTTGTAGGATATTTCCGAAATGCCGTTGATTTTAGGCTTTATACCGCGGTTGCGGCGCTCCACAAAAATGAAGAGCACGCCGTAAATAATAAGCGCGGCGGAAACAACGATATAGTTATGAAAATACTTTTCAAAGACATCGTCAAGCGGTATACCGACTATCGCCGCGGGCAGCATTGCGACAATAACCTTGAACCACATATCCATTATGTCCTTCTTGATTATTCCGCCGCCCTTTGTTATGTAGTTATATCCCTTTGCTTTGTCAAGCGTAAAGGGCCACAGCTTTTTCCAAAAAATAACGACAACCGCCAAAATCGCGCCGAGCTGAATTACAACGTTGAACATTTCCTTAAATTCTTCGCCCATTCCGAGCTTTATAAACTCGTCGGCTAAGATAAGGTGACCCGTACTGCTTATAGGCAGCCATTCGGTAATTCCCTCAATAATACCTAAAATAACCGATTTTAAAATTTCCAACATACCGTTCCTCCAATTAGGCTTAAAAGAGCCTAAGAAATTGCCGGCTTAATCGCCGGCAATTTCCTTATACAGATTAATATATGCGTTCGCCGAGTTGCCCCAGCTGTTATCGCAGTTCATAGCGCGTTTCCTCAAAATATCCCAGCCGTCCTTATCGCTAAATCCGGCGATTGCGCGCCAGACGGTGTTCTCCATTTCATGGGCGTTATAGTTCTTGAAGGTAAAGCCGTTACCCTCGCCGTCGCCGCTGTCCGAAATGGTGTCGTTAAGACCGCCTGTTTCCCTTACAATCGGAATCGTACCGTAGCGAAGCGCAACCATTTGTGCAAGACCGCAGGGCTCGCTCTGGCTCGGCATTAAGAAGATATCCGCACCCGCGTAAATCCTGTGGGCAAGCTGAGGATTAAAGCCGAGCTTAAGTCCCACCTTATTGGGATACCTTTGCGCCATTTCGTGGAAGAAGGTTTCAAACTCCCATTCGCCCGAACCTAAAATGACAAATTGCAGGTCGGCGCGAAGTAACTCCTCGAAGACGCGCTTAACAAGGTCAAGTCCCTTATGCTTTACAAGCCGCGTAACCATTCCGACAACGGGAACTCCGTCAAGCTCGGGAAGACCCATTTCCTTTTGCAGCATTTTCTTATTATACGCCTTATCCTCTAATCCGTCAACCCCGAAATTTTTATAGATAAGCGGGTCGGTTTCGGGATTATACACCTCGTAATCGATACCGTTTACTATTCCCGTAAGCTTGAAGGTGAATTTTTTAAGAATATTGTCAAGCCCGTGGGAATAATAGGGGTTAAGAATCTCGTTAGCGTAGGTCGGCGAAACGGTTGTAATCTTATCGGCGCACTGAATTCCCCCCTTCATAAAGTTTGCACAGCCGTCATATTCAATAATACTCTGGCTTTCATAGGGGATTCCCAGCACCTCGCTGTTAAGCTCCATTCCGTATTTACCTTGATACTGAATGTTGTGAATGGTAAACACCGTCTTGATATTGCGGAATTCCTCGCTTCCGCGGTACATTGTATTAAGGAAAACGGGTACCAACGCGGTCTGCCAATCGTTACAGTGGATAATATCGGGTATAAAATCAATATGCGGAATAATATCCAGCACCGCGCGGGAGAAAAATGCGTAGCGCTCGGCGTCGTCATAATAACCGTAAAGCCCGTCTCTGCCGAAATAATACTGGTTGTCGATAAAGTAGTAAATCATTCCGTCGACATGCGCCTCAAAAATACCGCAGTACTGTCTGCGCCACGCAACCGAAACGGTTATGCTCTTTATAAATGTCATCTTCTCGCGCAGCTCGTTGCTGATACAGCCGTACAGCGGCATAACCACCCTACAGCCTATAAACCTGCGGCGAAGCGCCTTTGGTAAAGCACCCGCAACGTCGGCAAGACCGCCCGACATAGCGAAGGGCAAAACCTCGCTCGAAGCAAATAAAACTTTCATTTTGCTGTTTCCTTTCTTGGCTGACGAGAGTTGAACCCGTCACGCCTACCATTTGAATAATTTTGTTCGGACTTGTCTCATCACTTGCAATACGTCAGTATTGCCGCGTTCTTCGACTTCGCCCGAATCAAAATTCTTCTAAATGGCAGGTCGAAGAGTTTGTGTCTCCGCCTTTTTTCATTCGGCAAAGTCACGAATTTGCAGGAATACGCGGTATTACAAAAATGAGTGCAAAGCCGGCGGGAAAAGGCAGATACCCAAACCGTAACGGGTTCGACTTTCGCCAGCCTAAAGTACCTGATTTTTCTTGACGAAAACGCATTTTTGGGGCGTTCCCTTAAGTACCATATCCTCGCCTATAACGGCGTTTTTATCGGATATTACGTTTTTGATGTTTGACGCCGCTCCTACGGCGGTTTCCTGCATTAATATGCAATTTTCAACCACCGCGTCCTTTTCAACTGTTACGCCGCGGAAAAGCACGCTGTTTATAACAGTGCCGTTAATAACGCAGCCGTCGGCAATAAGAGAATTTTTAACCTCCGCCTTGGTTCCGTAGCGGGTGGGCATATCGTCGCGCGTTTTGGTGAAAATAGGACGTCCCGTGCCGAAAATCTGACGGCGAACCTTAGTATCAAGCAGAGCCATACTTGCATCATAATACGCGTCGGTTCCGTCAAGCACCGCGACAAAATCCTTATGCTCAAAGCCGTAAATCTTAAGCTTATCGGTCATATCGGCAAGCACTTCGCGCGTAAAGCTTATCAGACCGTCGGAATAGGCTTCGTTAACAAGCGTCATTAACAGCTCGCGGGATATAACCATACTGCCCGCGAAATAATCGGTATTCTCATCGGTTTCGGTTTCAAAGTTAATTTTTTCAATCCGCTTTCCTCTGCCGATTTCAAAAAGCATAAGATCCGCGTTGTTAACGGGCGGCTTACCATTGTGGTATACAATTGTCACATCTGCCTTTTTCTCGATATGGCTCTTAATAGCCTCGCTTAGGTCGATATTAGCAATAGTATCCGCATTGCAAAGCACGATATACTCCGCGTTGCAGCGGTCAATGTAATCGATAGCGCCGTGAAGCGCGTCAACCGTGCCGTTGTAACGCTTTGTTCCGCTTGTAAGATAGGGCGGGAGCAGATAAAGTCCGCCGTTTTTACGGTCAAGATCCCAGTACACGCCGTTGCCGACATGGTCCATAAGGGAGCGGTAATTCTCCTTTGTGATTATTCCCACGCTGGAAACTCCCGCGTTTACGAGGTTTGAAAGGGGGAAATCTATTAAACGGTATCTTGCTCCAAAGGGAATTGACGCCATTGACCGTTTTGAGGTTAGTCTTTTAAGTAATGTATCGTTGATATTCGCAAAAACAACTCCCGCAACCGCAGACGTTCTCATATATTTTCCTCCTCACCGATATTTTCGGTTATCATTTTTTTCGGTCCGACCGTTGCTTTTTTACCTACCGTAAGATTATCGCCGATAACGGTAATGCCCCATTCGACACCCGCGGTTTCCTCGGGCTCGCTTCCGATTTCGGCATTCTCCCCGATAACCGTGTTCTCAGCTATTATCGAATAGCGCACCTTCGCGCCCTTCTTAATAACCGCGCCCGGCATAACCAGCGAATACTCAACCGATGCTCCCTTTTCGACCGTAACGTTTTCAAAGAGAATTGAATAGTCGAGCTTGCCCTCAACCTCACAGCCGTCGGTTATAAGGGAATTTTCAACCTCGGCGTTTTCCGAAATGTACTGAGGCGGCATACCCGTTGTGCGGGAATAAATGCGCCAATTCTGGTCGGCAAGATTAAGGTCGATTTTGGGATTCAAAAGGTCAAGGTTTGCCTCCCAAAGCGAATCCACCGTTCCTACGTCCTTCCAGTAATCGTTAAAGCGGTAGACCCTTAAAAGCTCGCCCGCGTTAAGCATTGCGGGGATAACGTCCTTACCGAAATCGTTTGAGGAGTTGTGGTTAGCCTCGTCCTCCGTAAGATATTTCTTAAGCTTTTGCCAATTAAAGACATAGATACCCATAGAAGCAAGGGTGCTCTTAGGCTTGGCGGGCTTTTCCTCAAACTCGTAGATTGTCCCGTCTTCCCTTGTATTCATAATACCGAAGCGGGTCGCCTCCTCAAGCGAAACCTCAAGCACGGCGATGGTGCAGGCGGCGCCGCTCGCTATATGCTCGTTAATCATTTTGGAATAATCCATTTTGTAAATATGGTCTCCCGAAAGAACAAGAACATTCTCAGGGTCATAACGGGAAATAAACTCCAAATTCTGATAAATGGCGTTTGCGGTGCCCTTATACCAATTACCGCCTTTCTGTCCCTGATAAGGCGGCAGAATATGCACCCCTCCGTTCGAGCGGTCAAGATCCCACGGCTTACCCGAGCCGACGTAATCGTTAAGCTCAAGAGGCTTGTACTGGGTAAGAATACCTACCGTATCAATACCCGAATTTGCACAGTTGGATAAAGGGAAATCGATTATGCGATATTTCCCGCCGTACGGAACTGCGGGCTTTGCGATTTTGCTTGTTAATACTCCCAGTCTGCTGCCTTGTCCTCCGGCAAGAAGCATTGCTACACATTTTTTTCTGTTCAAGATCAACACTCCCGACATTTTATTTTTCTAACCCTACAATAATATGCTGAGTTAATAAATTTATTACTTTTTTTTGCGCGGCGAAGTCTTTTTAGTCGCGGGAACGCGGTAAAAGCTTACCGACATTGCGGGAATATCAAGACATACCGAGTTTTCATATCCATGCATCGGTATTTTTTTGCTTCTGTAGCTTACTGCCGCATCCTCGGTTGTACCGCCGAAGCTTACGCTGTCCGAGCAGAATATTCTGCGGTAGGTTCCCGATTTAGGCACGCCGATACGGTAGTTTTCCCTTGCAACGGGGACAAAGTTACATACCGCGATAAGCTCCCCTCCCGATTTATCCATACGGCGGAAGGCGATAATGCTCTGCGCGTTGTCATCGTTTGAAATCCAGGAGAAGCCGTCCCAAGAGTAATCTATCTCCCAAAGTGCGGGATTTTTAAGATAAAACTCATTAAGCTTAGCCGAATACTCCTGCATTAAACGGTGCTTATCGTAGCTAAGAAGAATCCAGTCAAGCTCCTGCTTATAATTCCACTCTATAAACTGGGCAAATTCCTGACCCATAAATAGGAGCTTTTTACCCGGGTGCGCCATAATATAGGCGTAAAACGCGCGGAGCGAGGCAAACTTCATATCGTAATCTCCCGGCATTTTCTCAATCATAGAGCACTTGCCGTGTACCACCTCGTCGTGCGAGAGCGGAAGAACGAAATTCTCCGAAAAAGCATAGAAGAAGGAGAAGGTAAGGCAATCGTGATTGTTCTTCCTAAACAGCGGGTCGAGCGACATATAACGAAGCATATCGTTCATCCAGCCCATATTCCACTTGAAGTTAAAGCCCAAGCCTCCATCCTGCGGCGGCTTTGTTACAAGCGGCCAGGCGGTGGATTCCTCGGCAATCATCATAATCGAGGGATTAGCGTTAAACGCCGCTGTATTTACGTCCTTTAAAAAGGCGATCGCCTCAAGATTTTCGTGCCCGCCGTATGAGTTGGGAACCCACTCGCCCCCCTGACGACCGTAATCGAGATAAAGCATCGAGGCTACCGCGTCAACACGCAATCCGTCGATATGGTACTCCTTAATCCAGTAAACCGCGCTCGAAATAAGGAAGTTCCTTACCTGCGGCTTACCGTAGTCAAAGACAACCGTGCCCCACTCCTTATGCTCGCCCTTGCGCGGGTCGGCATATTCATAGCAGGGCGTACCGTCAAACCTGAAGAGGCCGAAGCCGTCCCTCGGGAAATGGGCGGGAACCCAGTCAAGTATAACGCCTATCCCATTTTCATGCATAATATCGATAAATTTCTTAAAATCGTCGGGGGTTCCGTAGCGGGAGGTCGGGGCAAAATAGCCCGACACCTGATAGCCCCAGGAGCCCTCAAAGGGATATTCGGTAATCGGCATAAGCTCAACGTGGGTATAATTCATCTTTTTAAGATACTCCGCAAGCTCGTTTGCCAAGGTTACGTAATCAAAGGGACTGCCGTCGGGGAACCTACGCCAGGAGCCTGCGTGAACCTCGTAAATATTTACGGGTGATTCGTATATATTCTTACGCTTGCTCTCCGCCAGCCATTCAGCGTCCTGCCAGACGTATTCCGACTCATATATTTTTGAAGCGTTAGCGGGGGCCGTTTCATAATGACGCGCATACGGGTCGGATTTAAGAACGGTCATACCGTCGCCGCCCGTAACGGCGTATTTGTATGTATCATACCGCTTAAGACCCTTTATCTCGGTTTCCCATATACCGCCGTCGGTTCTTTTCATAGGATTTACGTCTTTTTCCCAGTTATTAAAGTCACCGACAACCGAAACCGAAGCGGCATTAGGCGCCCACACCCTGAAAATTGCGACGTCGCCCCGTAAAAAAGAGCCCAAATATTTATATGCCTCCCCTGTTATTCCGGAGCTGAAGTTTTTATAAAATTCCTTCATTTTCGCACCTCTTCTTTCTGCGGCGGAGGATATTTCAAAGAAAATAATCCGCCGTTCAAGTTTTTATGCTTTTATTATATCAGCATTCTAAGCATTTTTCAAGTATTTTTTGTTAAAATTCCGAAACAAACGAAAAAAGTTAATGTCGATATTTGTTAAAACATAACAAATATCGACATTGTATCGTATATAATAAACTTTATATAAATAATTTTTTTGTTGATTATAACGTCAAATCGGAATGAAAAGACCGATAACCGCCGTTAAATCAATCAAGATAATTTACAAAATTCTCCAAATTTTCGCGTTGCTTTAGGTTTAGCTCGTTCGAGGAAAACAGCGAAGAATAGGAAAACAAAACATATCCCGATACGCCGCCGCTCTCACGGCATTTCCTTGCCTGTCTCGCGATAATATCCGCAGAGCTGTTCCATTCCTCCCTATCCTGCTCGGAATCGGTCCCGATTTTATAGGGCGCCAAGCCGATTTTAAGCTCCACTTCGTCATTTTCGGCGGCAAGGTCTATCCATTCTTCAAGCAGGTTCTCAAAACGGAACTCAGGCTCGGGATAATCAAAGCCGAAATACAGCTGAGGTATTATACAGTCGACGCAACCGTTTTTAATCCAAGCGGAAACATCCGCATAAAGCCCGTTATAATTTTTTTCAACCGAAGCCATCGGGCTTACCGTAAAAAGAATATCTTTATCGTAATACTTCACTGCGGTATAACAGGAGGATATTAAAGCGTTTACGTTTGAACGCCGCCAATCCGAAAGCCCAAGCGGATTTTCCGCTCCCGATTTGTATTTTTCATAGCTTGCCATATCAAACTCGGGGTCGGTTGTCGGATAAAAATAATCGTCAAAATGTATTCCGTCCACATCGTATTTTTGCAAAACCTCGCGTATGCCGTTTATAACGAGCTCCCTTACCTCCTGCTCGGCGGGATTAAGATAAATACCGTTGCAGAAAGCCACATTTTTGTCGTTCTCGGAATCATTATCGTGAAGCCACTTATACGCGGGGCTGTCCTGCCTCAAATCCTCGGGATTGCTTGACGAGGTCAGAACTCGGTAAGGGTTTATCCAGGCGTGAACCTTGATTCCCGCCGTATGACAGGAATTTACTATGTATTCAAATATGTCGTAATCCAAACCGTCCGCGGCAGAAACGAGCGGAAAATAATCGGATTTAAACAGCGAATCGCAAAAGGCGCGTATATGAAGGTATATTTCCTCGATTTTAAGAGACCTGCAGTTTTCAATAACCCTTGAAAATTCCGTCTTAAAGCCTTCCTCGCTTTTAAGCATAGAGTTTATTTCGCTGTACGACAGCCATACTCCCGACGAAGCGACGTCGGTATACCTTGTATTCCTGCTTTTCCCGCCCTCACTTACCGAGCTTTCGGGAACGCATCCCGCAAGCACGCATACCGCGAGACAAAGACATATTAATACTTTTTTCATTTTTCCCTCCGGACCGTTACACCGATTCTCGGTAATTGACAGAAAGCTCGCCCAAGGAAAAGCCGTGTTCGGCTTTTAAAGCTAACTGCAACGATTTTACCGCGTTTAAATGCGGAATAAGCTTAACCGATTTTAAAGCTCCGCAGCTGCAGTCAAGCTCGGGCTCGGACAGACTTACGGAATAGGAGCGCTTGCCGTTGATAATAATTTCAAGCTTTTCCTTTGCGGAAGCCGCCAGAAAAATACCGTCGATAAGCTTTTTGCCCGTAATACTTCCGAATTCGAATTGCTTTGTCTCAAGACTGCTTTTAACGTTTGTTTTAAAGACCTGCGGCGAATCGTCAACAAGGCGTATTTCGGTATCCTCGCCGCCCGAAAGCCTTGCGGTATATAAAACCTTGCCGTCCGAACCGAGGCAGAACAGACGAAGCTTACCGTTATACGACATACCCGCCAAAATCTTGACGTTATTGAAGCTCCAAAAATACCAGGATGGAGTTTTAATTCCCCTATCACGGTAATCCATTATAACAGCTTTACTATCTGTTAGCAAGAGATAACGTTTGTCAATTTCTACAGCAAACGCCGACTGAAGCTCCGAGTCGTTTAAATCGTCCAAGCGATCTCCGACCGCTTCTGACAGCTCGGTTATCTCAAAGGAGGAGGTGTTAAGCGCATAAATTCTTCGGTCGCTTCCGAGCCACACAGCGTTATTATCGCAAAGCAGGCAGGTGCGTTTATTTTTAAGTCCCCTGCCTTCGCTTATTTTTTTAACGGTAAACGTATCGTTTGTACTGAAGATCGAGCTGTTGTCGGCAAGCAAGGAGCTTGAATTAATCGGTGAGCCGTTATTTACGGTGATATTGTATATTGCGTCCTCCTTAAAGGCTATAATCCCGTTTTTATAGCTAAGCAATGCGTTTACGGAATTACCGTCTCCCACAGTACCCACGGAGCCTATGGGGAAATATAGGGGATTATCCGCACTTACGCTTATAATTATATTTCTGTCGCTTCCTCCCGAAAAAAACATCTTAGAGCCGTAGACCGCTTGACAGGTTGAAGAAACTACACTTTCAAAGCCGTACTCGGGATCCTTTCCCGCTATTATGCGTATGTTGTTTTCGTGATACAGGCTCATCATAGGAACAGAATAATCCCCTGAGGAAGAGGTGAAATAAACGATGCCCTTTTCTCGGTTGACATTAAGGGTTATCTGCGAGGTATAAAAAAGGGCTGTAGCGGAGGTCTTACCCTCGGTAATATGCCACTCGGTATACGAGGAGGGCGTATCGTAAACTCGGCACATTATCGATTTGTTATTAAGACCCGAAAAAGGAAGCCTGAAGCAGGAGGAATATCCGTCCGAGGTGAAATAAGCTTTAAAACGGTCGGTGAGCATATTCTGCGACTCCAAATACTTCGGCTGACCCGTAAAAGCCAAGCCCGTTGCGCGCGCCTCCTCGTAGCGCGTGCCTCTGCCGTTAATATAAACCACAGGCGAATAAAAGCTATCAATATCATGCCAGGAGAGAAGCGCCGCTGAAAGCTCGTATATTCGCTGGCTTTTTTCCGAGGTTTTGTATATATTTTCTAAGCTTACAAGCGCAAAAACTCCCGCGCCTTTCACCCTTTTCCCGCTGTAAAAAAGAATATTGGTCGGCAGATAAAAATCATTATCGGTAATGCGGTTGAACATAAAAAATCCTGCGGGAGTACTAAGGCCGTCCTCACCCACTAAGAACATACGGCAGTAATACCGCGAATCCTCCTCCAAATATCCCTCAACCGCAATTTTTTTGTACTCTCCGTTTATATAAACCCCGCCGTCCGCAACCTGATAGGAAAAGCTGTCATAAATCGGCGGATTTTCACTTTTGATTATATTACCCGTATCGGCGCAAAGACCTAATCTTGTCGATAAGAGTCCGCTGTCCCGCCACATATTTTCGCTGTTTGCGAGGGCGCTGTCGGGTATTTCGGAGGGTAGCGAGTTCGTGACCGTTCCCTCCTTGAAGCTTCTAACCCTTAACACCTTAGCGGTATCTTGCTGTAATGAACCGAATTTCATATACTCTACCCCACCGTCACCGTAGGAAGACGGTCGGTTATGCTCGCCGTTTCTGCCAACGCCGTCCCCCGTTTTGCATTGTATATTTCGGAAAAAATCCGATTTTTGCCTGCGTCGCCCTCGGTCAGTGCCAAAAGCATAGCCACACCGTAGCAAAGTGCTTCCGCCTTAGCCGCAGGGACATCAAGCTCCGCAGAAATCGACGAAAGCTCGCCTATCTTTAAATCCGCCGCAAGCTGATTGATAATTTCAAGTCTTTCCTCAGCCGCGAGCCTTGAGGCGGCGTTAACATCTGCCGCGCTGTAATCCCCCAGCAATCCCAAAGCCCTTTTTAAAACGTCATATCCCGTCATTAAGCCTTTCCTCCTTGATTTGGTTTAAAAGTCCTTCCCTGTCGGGAACAATACCGTTAGGAAGCCGCTCAAGCAGCTGTTCACGGTTGATAATTCCCTTTCCGTAAAGGGTCAATAGGGTGCTCGTACATTCGCTTTCGCTGTAAGCGGTTCCCGCTCCGACCTCAATTTTTGCGTTTATCAGGACGCCCTTTAGCCGCTCTCCGTCAAAGGGAACATACCTTGTTCCGCCCGCGTCAGAAAGCTTTATTTTCCGCCTTCCGTAGCAGGCGACCCAAAAATCCGCCCAGATTCGCGCAAGATCCTCCGCAAAGGAATAAAAGCGGTTTTTGATGATTTGCAGGGGCAGTACCGCCGCGTCACGCATAGTCATAAGCGCCGTAGCGTTATCGGCTCTGCTGTCGCCGAGGGCTACCTCGTTTGCGCCGCTTTGGGTTAAGGTGTTGTTAATAAGCGCCTGCGCACTGCTGTCAAAATTTTTAGAAAAATCGGGCGGCGCGACATATTTCACCGCTCCCGCGACCTCTTCGCCGCTGCCGAAAACCTTTATTATCTGCCCGGGCTCGTTTGTAATCCCCTCGGGCACAATATCGCCGTTCACCACAAGCATAGGCATACCCGTTGTCATAGCAGACCAGACGTTTGCGGTTATCATACGGTTAATGGCTATCTGATTGGGAATAAGATAGGTGATTTCGCTCTCGCCATAGATTATTCCGCCCTGCTTTTCCCAAGAGAATATTGCAAGAGGATAGAGGCTGAGCCCCGTGTCAAAATCCCCTCTTACCACCGCGTTCTCGGTAACCTTTACACTTTTAATTGTATAGCCGCCGCCCACTTTATATTCCTTATAAAGCTTTGTAAGCACGGTAATTTTTCCGTCGGCAGAGCCATCCTCTATCGCCCTTAAGGTGACCAAATCCGCCCCGAACCTACGCGCCTCGCGTATTACCTCGGCGGTTTCGCGGCGGCTTGATATAATGATATACGGCTGTTTTTGCAGATCCTCCTCATACGGGTCGCCGAAAAACACATTTTCAATATTAAGCACCTCGCAGGCGATGTCTCCCTTTATCGGAAGCTTTTTCTCCTCGTCCGCGAAAATACCCGTTTTAACCTCGCTGTCCCAATAGGTATAAAGCACTCCCGTACCCGTAATGTAAGCGTTTCTAAGCAGGCGTTCCTCAAGCTGACCTAACTTCACCCTTTCCGCCGTAACCCCGTAGTAGCCGCCAAGCGCCCTCATAACGCCGTTAATTTCCGCCTCCTCGGCGACGGCTTTTTTGGAATATCCTCCTTTTACGCCCTCCTCGGGTTCAGAAGAAACGGTAGGAATCCCCTCGGCGGAAAAGCTTACCGAAATGGGATTGCTTAATATCTGCGACATTTTGTAGTCGCCTATACGCTTTATTACATTGTGCCTTACAAGTGGTCTGTCATTACCGCATTTTGCGCCGTACCATTGGTCGCCTATGTAAAACCGCTCGTTTATGCGGTTTTGCTCGTACATTCCGCGATTTCCGAGGCTCGCCTTAAAATCCGCCGCCTTAAGGTACTCGCCGAAAATTTCAAATGGCTTGCTGTTCATATCTTTCTTCCTTCCTGTTAAACCGATTAAGGGGAGACCCGCTCCCCTTAATCATTAAATATTGCCCTATCAGCCTACCGTTACGGTTGCGACATTAGAGTTAACACCCGCAAATCCGTCGGCGATAACCTTTACAAAATAGTAGTATTTGCCCTTTGTAAGGGTGGTCGGAATTGTTAAGGAGGCGCCTGTCGCTCCGCTTATCTTAACGGGCGATTTGCCGTCTGCGTCCGCACAGGAATACCACTGGTAGGTAAGCGTCGCGGTGCTTGTTGCGGAAACGGCAAGCGAACCGCTTATACTGCCCGCGGTAACGCTCTTACTTGCAGGCTGGGTATTAATCTTAATTTCGGGCGCAAGCCAAGCCCAAATCGCGTCAAGACCGCTCTTGTTTACAAATACGTCGTAGTAAATACGGTAATCGAACTTGTAAGCGTCGGCGTCAATGTTCTGTTCGGGGGTGAAAATTCTCATCTTTTCGGTTTTCTTGACAAGGTGAGCGCCGCTCTTCGGGCATACAAGCATATAAACCTCGCGCGAGCTTGCCGCGGGAGTAAAGCCACCCGCCTCGGTATTTCTGAAGTTATAAGCGGTTCTCATACGCTCGGATACCACGGGGATAATCGCCACGCCGTTAATCGACTTAACCTTTAAGGTAACGTCCCCTTGCTTAAAGTCGGAAACAGTAATCATACGGGATATTTCGGCGGAATTTTGAAGCGCGGCATACATATAGCTGTCAACAAAGGCGACCAGCTCCTCGTCGTAGCCCGCAACCGACTGAACCTCGTTGATAAGACTGCAAAGCGCCTCATAGGGCTTTGAGGTATTGCCGTTTACAAGGTTTGAGCGTGTTGCCGCAAGGCCTGCCAGCTTGGAAATTACATAGGCGTCGCACTCGGGGACAACCTTTGTGCGTACATATTCGCCCAAAATCTTGCCCGCAAGGTTTGCAATGCCGGTCTCGCTCATATCCTCGCGGTCAATCTGTAAGGAACGTGCGCGATCCATCGCCATTGTGTAGGAGGTGTTTGCCACGGTAATAGCGCCCTTTGTGAAGCCTGTGTCGCGGTCATAATCCGCAAGACCCTGAAAATCCACGTCGGGGATTATTACGGTTTTTGCCCCCACAAACTTTGCGGCAAGGGCATTGTCGGCAAAAAAGCCGGTTGCGCTTTTCTGGGCAAACATTTTATCAAGCTCGGTTGAATATCTTGTTGCGTTTTCGATTGAATTTATAGACATAATTATTCTCCTTGATTTTTATTTTATCGCCAAAGTCCCTTTAAGAACTCTGCGGTTTCGGGGCTTACTCCCCCACGGCGGTCAATCTGCGAGCCAATGCTTAAGCTGTTCGCGCCCTCGCTTTGCGCGGCGGCTTTTCGGGCATTTCTTTTGGCGGTATGGCGGTATCTTAGATACTCGTCAAGCAAAAGCGTACCCTTAAGCCTTGCATTTTCGACAACCGATTCGGGCAGGTCGGAAATATCCTTTATTTCGGGGAACTCCGCCTTAAGCTCCTTCAGCCCCAAATCGCCGTCGTGATTATTTTCGAGGCTTAATACATAATCGGCTATTTCCTCATTTCCTCCGCACTCTTCTAAAAGCTCCTTTCTTCTTGCCTCTCGGTTGCTTTTCTCGAGCGCCTGCAAAAATTCGGAAACGCTTTTTCCGTCGGACGCGGCAATGCGCCTTAAATTATCGTAATCTTCAGAGATAGCGTCGAATTTCAGCCCCTTTTGAGCCAATTTCGCCGCCTCATCAAGCTCTAAATTTCTGATTTCCTTATTGAATTTTACAGGAATGAGAATTTCATTCGCGGGCTTCGGTATGGTTTCCGTCGCTTCCGCTGTATCGTTTTCCTCCGAGATCTCAGGTAGTACCTCGGTATTTAAACCTACATCTTCCAAAATTATTCTTCCTCTCTTATTTCTGTGACTGCTCTGTGCCGTCATAGGCTAAAAAATTGCTGAATTCCCGACTTAGCCTTTCGGTCTCCTCTTCACCGAGGAACTCGCCGCGTTTTACAGGCTTTTCGCGGCGCGGGGGTCTTGTCCCGAGCAAAAATCCCAAAAGGAACGCCGCCGCCGCGGTAGCAGAAATTGCCAATACTGTCATATATCCCAGCCTCCGTTAAAATCAGATTCGGTTATATCGGGGCGTGCGGTCGGAACTTCCTCATCGGGACGCGGGTGAAAATGCTTAACGTCCTCAAAGGCGTATCTTAACGCGTCGCACAAATGGTTGTCGCTGTCCTTAGGCATACGCTTTCCGTTATCGGCGGCCTTATCGTCGTAAACGTAGGAGGACAGCTCGCGTATCATATTAACGCAATCGGGATTAACCGTGATTTTATACTCGTTTATAGCGTTAATTCCGTTTAAAATGCTGTCCCTGCCCTTGACCGATGGGGTTATTCTCGAAATACCAAGCCGCCTTAAATCGTCGTTCGATTTAGGCTCGGCGCAGTCGGCGCGAATACGCTCCTTTGAGAAGCCCAGCCGCTTTATCTCCTCGGCTATGTCGCAGTTAAGCATACGCCGCCTGCAAAACTCGCTGTATATATAAAGCTCCTTGTCAATAGGGTTTGCCGCGAACGCCACAAAGCCCGTAGGATCGTTGGTGTAGCCGTAGTCAAGCCCGAAAAAGCTTTTCCATTTGTACCGCTCATCGGGCGGTATTTCCTTTTTCCCAACTCTCCAGTTTTCGTAAACCAGACCCTCCGAAATACCCCAGTTGCCAAGCCCCGCCACCTCGTATTTGCGGCGGTTGGTCTTTTTCATTCGCTCAAATACCGCGCGGTCGGTTTCGTCCAAAAATTCGTTTATGAGATAGCTGGTCGAAAAGGTCGCCGTCTCCGCGTTTTCGGTATCAAAAAAGCGTTTTTTAAGCCAATGTGCTCCGCTCCACGGGTTGAAGGTAAGGGTGGTCTGCTTAAATAGCGGCGGCTCCACGTTTCCCCTCGGTACCGATAAATCCAGCTTGTCAAAATCCGCCTCGGACGATATTTCAAAGGCCTCCTCTATCCAAACAAAGTTCAGATAGCCTGTCGGCACCGTGGTTGAGGCGAGCTTCAGCACGTCATCGAAGCCGCGAAAAATTATCCTTTGCCCCGTTGGCAGATAGACCATTTCCATAGGCGACACGGTATTTTTCCAAAGCTTTGAGACCCCTAAACGCTCCTGCGCCCATTTAAGCTGTGCAAAGGTGCTGTCGCGGTGGGTGTTCATAACCTGACGGACAACCAAAAGATTGCTTTTCTCGTATTTCATAAGCCTGTAAATAAAGTTAAGCGCGGTTGTCGCCGATTTTTTCGAGCCCTTTCCGCCCTTTAAGACCCTGTACCGTTTATCACAGCTCCAAAAGTCGTCATACCCGCCGCCGATTATTTCGGAAAGCTTAATTTCCGACGTCGTCAATAATTGTCACCGCCCTTGCGCCTCCTTGTTTTTCCGAATCCTTTTCGCTTACGATTGAACGCAGCTCCTTTATAGCCGAAAGATCCCCCGACGCGGCTTTTTTGTAAAGCGCTATCATTACAGCGGTTTTTCTGGTGGGATTTTTAATTTCAAATCCCTCGTCTCTAAGCGACTGAGCCTCCGCCTCCGACAGCCTTTCGTTAAGCAACGTTTTAAGGGTTTTATAAAGCAGCTTATCGTTCTCTCGCATTTTGTTTTCCCTCCCGGCGTTTACGATAATATACTAAAGCGATATGGACATTCACCGACAAAAAAACCGCGGAATCCGAAAATTCCGCGGCTTTTAACCTATCGCTTATATTATATCTTTAATTGTAATTTCTGCCTTTCCGTTAGGCGACCCGCTAATACTTGTACAGTAGCGCTCATCTGCAAAATATGTAAGCCTGTAACGCCTACCCTCTCTCTGAATTTCAAAGCCCAGCTCCTTAAGCTCCTTTAAAAGCGGCTCTGTTACACCGTCAAAAT
Organism: Acutalibacteraceae bacterium; assembly: GCA_051880555.1. Taxonomy (GTDB): domain Bacteria; phylum Bacillota; class Clostridia; order Oscillospirales; family Acutalibacteraceae; genus UBA737. Next base: position 19,372 of record JBJEOE010000057.1, on the reverse strand, counting down.
TTTCGGTAAGACCTTCAAGCCTTTGCTTTCTTTTCTCGCCTAAACGCTCATAATCGCTGTTCCTTAAAACGTCCTTTAGCAAATCTGCCCTTCTCGACCCTTTAGGAAGTGAATTAAGGACTTCCTCAAGTGAAGATAGAACCGCGTCCTTAATTTCGCCCTCATAAAAATCGTTCTCGTCGCGGACGGTAAGCACCACCCTGTCCGACATATCGGTTTTCGCGCTAAGCACTCGGTTTTCCGCTTCAAGAGCTTCGTTGCGCATTATTAATTCCCGCGTCTGCTTTAAAATCTCCCCGTATTCGTCCTTAGAAAGAGATACCGCGCCGCTTTCCACGTCCGCGCTTTGATTTAGAGCGTCAAGCCTGTCCGCAAGCATCATATTGTTAACCCCCTGCCAAGTATAAATACTGTCTATTTCCGCTGAATTTGTATGACGGAATACCTCCCTGATAATTTTGTCGAGCATAGGGCGGCTTTGACAGACGCGCTTATGGAATTTAAACCTTATATGCTCCGCCTCAGGCTCGAAATAATAAATCCCCACATTGCCGTTGAATTCGTTTTTTCTGCCGCACAGTGCCGAAAGAGGGTAGTCAAGCTCCTTATCCTCCTCAACCAGCACGTGAGCCACACCCTTAAGCCGCCTTGAAAGCCAGCTTGCGCTGAAGGGATCGCGGTTTGCAAAGGTTTTTGAAATATAAATTACAGGCAGCTTAAAGTGCTTTTCGCCGTTAATTATAGCCGCCAAAAGCGGGATCTTGTTTTCCCTTATGTATATCGGTTCGTATGAGACGGTCAGCTCACCGTCTTTTTTTATATACTTGTTTTTAATCAAAAGCGTAAGAAAATGCGGAGAAAAAGACTCGGAAACATACGGGTCAGAATTATCCTTATTTCTTCTGTAAACCTGTATAGCCAGCCGCATCTCCGCAAAGCTCATAATAAAATCCACGTCCCAGAGGCTTCCATCGTCGGCTGTACTCTCGTAACGCACGGCTATTATGTTTTTCGCGGCATATTCCCGTATACAAAGCCACAGCCCGTCTCTTCCGTAGCAAACATTTCTTTCTCCGTTCCAGACCAAATCCGGTATTATATTGTCGATATGTAAATTCGTCTGATTCCACTCGATAATAAGTCCAATAAACTTATCCCTTGTCAGCGTATCCTCAATATCAAGCAACGCGGAAAAAAGTAACATTTCTAACCTCCGCTTCGTAATATCCCTAATAGTATATTTATTTTACTACAATATTATTATATTTGTCAAGCAGTAAGCACTAATACTCTTCCAAAAAGTGTAATTAATAGTTAAAAAATACTGCTTTTACATAAAAAATGTGGAAGTAAAACCCTCCGCCCTGCTTTAATCGCTTATATATCCTCTTACCGTCTTCCACTCGCCGCAGAGCCTTTCTATGCTCCATGCGGCGTTAGCGGGGCTTGTGGAGGGCAGACAAATTGCCTTTTTGCCAATTATCGGCTCGGTATAACGGATATAGTATTTTTCCGCCGTTCTGCCGTTTACAAAAATTGCTTTTATATCGCTGTCGGATAATATTTTACCTATATCGTTTGGTATGACAGCCTTAATGCTTGAATCCGACGAGCCTGTTATCTCGCACTCGGCGATAACGTCCCAAAGCGCCAGACGGTTGCTTAAAATAAACCGCTTTTTTTCTTCGACCGTATTAGGAAGCGGGCTTTCAAAAACCTCTGCCAAAACCCGCCAGAACCTGTTTTGCGGGTGACCGTAAAAAAACGCCTGCTCCCGCGATTTAACCGAGGGAAAGCTACCCAAAATAAGCACCTGCGAGTCTTTATTATAAAGCGGAGGTATCGGGTGAAGCTGTCTCATTTATCTGCCTCTTACCGTGCCCAACGCACAGCAAACGCCGAACGCGGCAATATCCGCCGCAACCACGGTCGAGCCCACCGGCGTTCCCGCAAGAACAGAAATAAGTATTCCCGCCGCCGCGCAAAAAACCGAAATCACCGCCGAAAAAATCACCACGGGCTTAAAGCTTTTAAAGAGCCGCATAGCCGAGAGCGCGGGGAAAATAACCAGCGCCGAAATAAGTAAAGAGCCGACAAGATTCATCGCAAGTACGATAATGACCGCCGTAATCACCGCGATAAGCAGGTTGTACGTCCCCGCTTTAACGCCCGTCGCCCGCGCAAAGCTTTCGTCAAAGGTGACCGCGAATATTTTATTGTAAAATAGAATAAAAAGTAGTATAACGACCGCAGAAAGCACCGCGCAGAGTAGAACCTCGGCGCGGGAAAGGGTAAGAATTGAGGTTGAGCCGAAAAGGGTACTGCAAACGTCGCCCGATACATTAGAGGAGGTTGAAAAAACGTTCATAACAAGGTATCCCAGCGCAAGTGCCCCTACCGAAATCATTGCAATCGCCGCGTCGCCCTTGATTTTTGTATTTTTTCCTGTTCTTAGCAGTAAAACCGCACTTATTACCGTAACGGGAAGAACAATAATCATTTCGTTTGTAAGTCCCACCGCAGACGCGACCGCCAGCGCGCCGAAGGCAACGTGGGAAAGCCCGTCCCCTATAAAGGAAAAGCGCTTAAGCACCAGCGTAACCCCCAAAAGCGAGGAGCAAAGGGCGATTAGCACCCCGACAATCATTGCGTACCTTACAAAGGGGTATTCAAAGTAGTGTGCAAGCTGTGAAAGCATTTGACTCATACGCTTTCCTCCCCTTTTTCGTAAAACTGATCCGCCGCGCCGCTTTTTAAATACTCCTCTTTAGTGCCGAAAAAATTATCCTTGCCTATCTGCAAAATATGGGTTGCGTATTTAAGCGCCGCCGAAATATCGTGGGAAATCATAATTACCGTTATTCCCTCTTTGTTAAGCCCGTAAATAAGGTCGTACATTTCGGCGGTAACCGTAGGGTCAAGCCCCGAAACAGGCTCGTCAAGCAAAAGCATTTTGCTTGTAGCGCAAAGGGCGCGGGCAAGAAGTACCCTTTGCTGTTGACCGCCCGAAAGCTCCCTGTAGCAACGCCCCGAAAGCCCTGTAATACCCATTTTTTTAAGACTGCTTTTTGCCGCAGACTTTTCTTTTTTAGTATAAAAGGGGCGAAGTCCGCTGCGTCCTAAATTACCCGAAAGCACAATTTCCCACACGCTTGCGGGGAAATCCCGCTGTATTTCGGTCTGCTGGGGAAGATAGCCAATCTCCGAGGGCTTTAAGCCCTCCCCCGTCTCAATTTTACCCGAAAGCGGCGGATTAAGATGAAGAATTGTTTTCATAAGTGTGGTTTTGCCCGAGCCGTTAACGCCGACTATGCAAAGATAATCCCCGCTGTTCACGGTGAAATCAAGCCCCGCGGCAACGGTTTTACCCTCGTAGCCGAGCTTTAAATTTTTGACTGTCAGAAGCGCCATTTTGTTTCTCCTAACTTAACGCTTTTTTAAGAGCTTCAAGATTTTTTTGCATAACAGTTAAATAGGTAACGCCGTTTTCCGCATCCTTTTTTCCTACCGACTGCATACTGTCAAGCACAAGTATTTCCTGATTTTTGTCCCTTGTATTGTCAATCACCGTGTCTGCTATTTTGGTTCCCGCGGTTTCGGTTGTAAGAATATATTTAAGCCCTAACTCATCGGTTTTCGCGCTTAAAAACGCCACCGTTTCAAAGCTTGCCTCGGTCTCCGCCGAACAGCCGGGGAAAGCGGCGTAATACGAAAGCCCGTAATCCTCGGTTAAATACCTAAAAGGAAAACGGTCGGCAAACAGCAGGGTTTTAATTCTTGCCCCGTCTACCGCCGCGCGGTATTCTCCGTCAAGCGACATTAGTTTTTCGGAATATTTTTCGTAGTTTTCCCTATAAAATCCCGAGTTTTCCGGGTCCTTTTCTCCCAATACCGCCGCAATCTTTTCGGTAAAGAGGGCAGCGTTTTTAAGGGAAAGCCAAAGGTGTTCGTCTAACTCCTCTTCCTCCTCGCCGTGGAAGTGTTTTTCTTCCTGCATACCCTCGGTATGCTCCTCTGTGTGCGCCGAATCACCTAAAAGCTCCATTAAATTCACAAGCGAACGGTTTTTATTATCGTAAAGAGCTATCGCCTCGTCCACCCATTCGTCCGACTCTCCGCCGACATAGATTAGCACATCACATTCGGCAATTTTAATCATATCCGCCGCCGAGGACTGAAAGCTGTGCATATCCGTACCGTCAGATAAAAGCCAACTTATCTCCGCTTTATCCCCCGCTATTTCCCTTGTCCAGTCGTAAATCGGAAAGACTGTGCAGACGACCTTTACCTTTCCGCTTTCCTTTTTTTGTGTTCCCGTGCAGGCGCAAAGGCAGAGCGAAAGCAAAAGCGCTGTAATAAGCGCCGAAATTTGTTTAAAGCTATTTATCAATGTATTCTATCCTATCAGAAATAAATTTGCAACTCATTCGCAAATTAGTATACCCTAATTTTGAAACATTGTCAACCGCATTCTTAAAATTTTAGTTGAATAAGAAGCGCGGTTGGTATATAATTAAGAAAAAATAATTAGAAGGAATCTAAGTGAAGAATTTAATTGTAAATATCTATAAAACCCTTTTCTTTTTCGATTTTGCAATAATCGTCGCCTATTATCTGCCCGATATTAAGACCGAAAACGCCGCGCTGTTAACCCTATGGCGCGAGGGGATTTTCTTCGCGGTTGTATTGGCTTTCACCCTTGTTTTTATTAAGCTTGTCGAGCGAAAAGGCATTAAGGTTTTTAACTTTAAAAATAAGCTTCGGCATTACTCCTTAGGGCTTATCACTGCGATAATTCCGCTTGGAATAACGGTTTTAAGCCTTTGGGTATTTAAAATGCTCCGCTTTAACGGCGCAAACAAAATCGGCGGTATGCTGTTTTGGATTATCGCGCTTTTGCTTAACGCCTCCGCTAACGAACTGCTCCTTCGCGGCTACCTGTTTAAGCTTTATCGAAAATATTACAGCCTGCCCGTCGTTACAGCGGTTATAACCGTATTATTTATTTCGCTTAACATTAACATTTTTTCATTCGGTGTAATCTACGCCGCTAATATGCTGCTTACAAATATTATCCTTTGCCTGTTGACGGAATATTCATACTCGCTTTTAGCTCCGATAGCCGCGCACTTCTTTTATAATTTGGTAAGCTCCTTCGTGTTCGGCAGTCTTACGGTCTCAAAGGATTATCCCGCGCTTTTGAACATACTGTGGAGCGGAAACAAATATCTTTCGGGCGGCGACAATAAAATCGAGGGCAGTATAATTCTGCTTGCCGTAAACCTCGCCCTTTGCGCCTACTTTATAATAAAGTTAAGAAAACGAAAAAGCAAAATATAAAAAAGGTTCTTTTGAAAAAGTGGGGTATCATTTGGAGGTGTAGGCTTGTATGCACCGTAAAAAATTTGGTTATGCAAAGGCTTGCGGCCAAATTTTTAGCTTTCCCGCATCAGAGGAAGTGCAACCCAATTAAACCCCAACATTAGGAATATAAGTTATAATTCGTACACACAAAGAAAAAGCCCGCTATTAAAGCGGGCTTTCGCCAATTTGGCGGAGTAGGAGAGACTCGAACTCTCGCGCCGGAGTTTACCCGACCTACGCCCTTAGCAGGGGCGCCTCGTCACCAACTTGAGTACTACTCCAAATTGCCGTACGTAATAAAACTATTTAATGGCGGAGAGGATGGGATTCGAACCCATGTGCCTTGTGGGCAAACGGTTTTCAAGACCGCCTCGTTATGACCGCTTCGATACCTCTCCGTACTGAGACCTGATTATTTTACCATAAAAAGATGTTAATGTCAACACAAACCTTGCATATTTTTAAAATTTTAAAAAAAGCTCGAAAAAACTGAAAAATCACTTGACTTTATGCTCAATTTATCTTATAATAACAAAGTCGCATAAATAATGCTGCTATGGCTCAGATGGTAGAGCGCGTCCTTGGTAAGGACGAGGTCACCGGTTCAATTCCGGTTAGCAGCTCCAAAAATCCCGTTCTCGTAGGAGAGCGGGATTTTTACGTCTTACTTCTTCACTTTAATGCTTCTTACTTCCTCACTTTAATACATTTAATTTCCGCATTCAATGCTTATCCTATTGAATATATCAAGTATATCGTCAACCTTGGCGGCTTGCTTTTCCTCGCCTGATTTATCGAGGATTACGTTACCCTTATCCATCATAATAAGCCTTGTGCCGTATTCAACGGCGTAGCGGAGGTTGTGCGTTACCATAATGGCGGTAAGGTGCTTTTCCTTTATCACCTTGTCGGTAAGCTCCATAATAATCTCGGCGGTTCTGGGGTCTAAGGCGGCGGTATGCTCGTCTAAAATAAGAAAGTCAATCGGGGTGATTGTAGCCATAAGCAAGGACACCGCCTGTCTCTGTCCCCCTGAAAGCGCGCCCAGCTTTACGTCAAGCTTATCCTCAAGACCCAAACCTAAGGTGCTTAGCTGTTCGCGGTAGTACTGCTTTTTAGCAATATTCACACCGAAGGAAAGCCCGTACCTTTTGCCCTTATTGTCGGCAAGGGACATATTTTCAAGAATGGTCATATTAGGACAGGTACCCGCCGCGGGGTTCTGGTAAACCCTGCCTATCATACGGTAGCGCTGATATTCGCGCAGTCCATTCACATTCTTGCCGTCAATAAGCACCTCTCCCCCGCTTACAGGTATACTTCCGCAGATAATGTTAAGCATAGAGGTCTTGCCGCTGCCGTTACTCCCGACGACCGAGACGAACTCGCCGTCCTTTACCGTAAGATTAAAGTCATCGAAAAGGCAAAGCTCTGTAACCGTACCGGGGTTATAAATTTTAGATACGTTTTTTAGCTCTAACATTTTGCATTTCCCCCTTTAAGCTTACTGCGCCTTGAAACAAAGCTCGAGGTTTTATCGTTAAAAATAAGAATAATCGCAAACATAACGGCGTTTAAAAGCTTTAAATATATACCGTTGGTATCGACCAGCACCAAATAGTTAAGGCAGAGCGAATAAACCACCGCGCCGAAAATAACCGCCACAGTATCGCTAATAAAGCGGATTTTGGAGAATACCGCCATACCTATTATTACAGACGCCAACGCCATTACCACCTTACCGCTGCCGCAGGAATTGTCGTACTGTGAAAAAAGGTTGGCATAAAGCGCGCCCGACATTGAGACAAAGCCGTTTGCAAGGGCGATACCTAAAATCTTGTAGGTACCGCTGTCCTTACCTAAGGAGACAACCAGCATTTCGTTGTCGCCCGTTGCCCTTAACATATATCCGAGCTTTGTTTTAAGGAACAAATCGATAATGATTTTTACCGCTATTACAAAGACAAGCTCAATTATAAGTATCATATAGTCGCGGTTTGCCGCACCTAAAAGTCCCGCAGTTTTGCCGCTGAAAATACCTGTTAAATTCTCGCTCCTGAAGGAGAATATGGTAGTGGTAAGCCCCGTCCTCGTAAGCAGCTTCGTAAGGCTCAAGGTGACCGACAAAAGCGCGGTCATAACTATAATACCCGATAATAGCTTTGAAATGTTGAACTTAACGTGCAGAACGCCCGTCACCGCACCCGCCGCAAGCCCCGCGAAAAAGCTTAAAAGAATCGCAGGCAAGGCGGGAATACCGAGTTTCAGCATTAATATGGTGCAGACAACTCCGCCGAGCGGAAAGGTGCCGTCAACCGAGAGGTCGGGGAAATCAAGAATAGAATAGGATATATAAACGCCGAGAGCCAAAACCGCAAAGCAAAGTCCCATTTGCAGTCCGTCAATAGTGGTAGCAAAGAAAAGCATATCACATTTTCCTTTTTAATATATTTTCAGCGCGGCGTTTTTTCGCGCCGCGCTATGTGGATTAATTGTTATTATTTCGCAACATCTTCGACTTCAACAGTAGTAGGAACGGTAAGTCCAAGCGCTGTGCAAACCTTGCTGTTATAGTAGTTTGTAGGCTCGGTGATGTATGCAACCGGAATGTCCGACGCGCTCTTGCCGCCTAAAATTTCCGCCGCAGCCTTGCCCGCGGAAGCACCAACATCGATATAGTCAATCGAAGCGCTCGCCGCACAGCCGACCTTAACCTGCTCGATTTCAGAGCCGAAAACGGGGATTTTCTTTTCGTTGGTAATCGGAAGAATGTTGGTTTCAAGCTTGCCTACAACCGTGTTGTCAAGCAGGTTTACAAAGCAGTCAACACCTCTGCCTATAAGCTCATTGGTTTTAGCGTCTATTGTGTTAATGTCCGCAACGGCGGAATCGAGTATTTCCATTCCCTCATACTTAGCGGCGGCTTTTTTAAGGTTCTCAACCTGAACGGGAGAGCTTGATTCCTCGGTTGAGTAAAGCACGCCGATTTTAAGCGCGGTCTTGTTCATAAAGCCCGTCACAACCTCTAACTGCTTTTCAAAGTTCGGAATATCCGAAGAGCCTGTAACGTTGTCGTAATTCTCCATTACGGTAGCGTCGGTAATCGCGCAGTATACTACAGGAATGTCCTTATCCGCGGCGGCAGTTGCGGCGGCAACCGCAGACGGAGTAGCGATGGCGATAATTACAGCCGCATTTTTGTTTACAAGGTTGTTAGCCTGAGTCTGAGAAACGCTGGGGTCAAAGTTGCTGTCAACATCCTCGATATTGTAGTCTTCCACGTTAATGCCGTTTTCTTTAAGACCCTTCATAATGCCGTCATAGCAGTTGTTAAGGGAGGCGTGGGAGCCGAATTTAATAATACCGATAGTTTTTTTGGCAGAGCCGCCGTCCTTCTTTGAGCCACAGCCCGCGAAAGCGAATACAAGTGTTAAGGTTAATACAACAGCGATAATTTTTTTAATGTTTTTCATAATGATTTTCTCCTTAATTTTTATAATGTTTTTTGGCGGTTTAAAGAGAACTGCGCCATCGTTTGGTTAATAAAATCATAAATTTTCCTCCAAAATCAAAAAAGTCTTATCCCATAAAAATGGGACAAGACTTAAAATTCCTGCGGTACCACCCAAGTTGTCGGAAAAACCGACCGCTCATTTCTTACACCGTTATGTAAGCCGTTCGGATAACGGGTACGGATCCCGTCGGCTGCTACTTGCAATTAATTGCTTTCGGCCGCCCTCATAAGTCCATTCGCAATACCCTCCGCCGCGGCATTTCCACCGACAACCGCTCTCTTTAGGTTTAAGATAAAGCTACTACTCTTAATCACAGGTTTAAAAATATGTTACTGTAATAATATCACCGATTTTAGAGTTTGTCAAGTATTTTTTACAGAAGACAGGGGACGGTGAAGACGTGACGGGGAGTATTTAGGATTGCATAAATACGATTGAATCCCTCCGTCAACCTAACGGTTGACACCTCCCTTTAGGCAAGGGAGGCTTTTTCCTTTTCAACCTCGGTTTCGGGGAAGACGGCGTTTTCGCGCTCCTTTTCCTCCAAATTAGCGCGGGCGTTTGAAAGCATAAGCTTAATGCGGTTTTCCTGATTAACCTTTGATGCGCCCGAATCGTAGTCCACAGCAATGATATTCATATCGGGATTTTTTTCCTTAAGCGGCTTCATCATTCCCTTGCCGCAGATATGGTTGGGCAGACAGCCGAAGGGCTGGGTGCAGACGATATTGTGTACGCCCTCGTCGTTAAGCTCGAGCATTTCGGCAGGCAAGAGCCAACCCTCGCCCATTTTTGTGCCGAGCCCCATAAAGTCCTCTATTAATGACATTGTATGCTTAATGGGGGTGGGCGGTGCGAAATTTCCGTCCTCCTTCATAAGCTTGATAATCTCGTTCTGCTGACCGACAAGATAGCTAAACACAAAATTAAGCACGGGCTTGCGCAGCTTGTGAAGTCCGTAAAGCCAAATATCGGTCAAATTAGAGACGATACAGTACATAAAAAAGTCAAGCAGACCGGGGACTACAACCTCTGCCCCCTCGTCAATCAAAAACTGCTCTAAATTGTTGTTGCCCAAGGGCGAATACTTAACGTATATCTCCCCTACCACTCCGACCTTAACCTTGTTTTCCTTTGTGCGGGGTATTTCCGCGAATCGGCGAAGCATCATTTTACAGTTTTCCTTAACCTTTTTAAAGGAAACGCCCTCCGATTGCATTTTATTTGCAAGCTCAACCGTAAGCTCATCGGCAAGGCGCTCCGCCTCACCCTTATTTATCTCATAGGGTCTGCACTGATTAACAAGTGTCATCAGCATATCGCCGTAAATAATCGCGTAAAACAGGCGGTGGAGAATAGGCACTGTGAGCTTAAATCCGGGGTGATTTTCAAGTCCTCCCAAATTAAGAGAAATCACGGGAACAAAGCCGTAACCCGCCCTTTCAAGGGCTTTTCGCAGTAGGAAAATATAGTTTGAGGCTCTGCACCCGCCGCCCGTCTGAAACAGGATAAGGGCGGTTTTATTAACGTCGTACTTGCCCGATTTAAGCGCGTCAATAAACTGACCTATTACCAAAATCGCGGGATAGCAGGTATCGTTATGTACATACTTAAGCCCCGTTTCGATAATTTTGTGACCCGAGGTTTCAAGCAGCTCCATATTATAACCGTAGTTCTTAAAAACCTGTAAAAACAGCTTAAAATGCCGTGGCAACATATTAGGAACAAGGATTGTATAGTCCTTTTTCATTTCCTCGGTAAAGGGTATGTATTTACGCTCTTCCATCTTCCCCGCTCCTTTCGTCAAGCGCGCCTATAAGGGAGCGCAGTCTTATCTTGACCGCTCCTAAATTGGTTATCTCGTCAATTTTAATTTGCGTGTAGTACTTACCCGCGTTTTCGAGTATTGAGCGCACCTCGTCGGTGGTTATCGCGTCTACTCCGCACCCGAAGGAGACCAACTGCACAAGCTCGGTATCCTTATGCTCCGCGGCATATCTTGCCGCACGGTAAAGCCTTGCGTGGTAGGTCCACTGGTTCAAAACCTTGACCGTGAAAGGCTCTGCAAGGCGGAAAACGCTGTCCTCGCTTACTACGACAAAGCCCAAAGAATTTGCAAGCTTGTCAATACCGTGACCGATTTCCGCGTCTATATGATAAGGTCTGCCCGCCAAAATCATAATGCGCTTATTATTCTTGCGCGCAAAGTCGAGCGCCCTTTCGCCCTCGTCCCTTACCGCCTGCATATACTTGTCATACTCGTTAAGACCGTAATCCACCGCCGCCTTAACCTCAGCCTTGGTAATTCCGCCAAAGAATTTTGCAAGGTAGTTATATAGCTCCTTGGTAAGCTCTTTTTTATTATTGATATTAAGATACGGATAAAGGAATTTGACCTTAGAGAGCTCCTCAACATTGCCCTTTAACAGCTCGGAATAATAGGCTACAACAGGACAGTTGTAGTGATTATCGGTCATTTTTTCGTCCATATTATAGGTAAGACAGGGGTAGAAAATCGCGTCCGCGCCCTCCTCGATAAGCGCCTCGATATGACCGTGCATTATTTTCGCAGGATAGCAGGCGGTGTCCGACGGAATAGAGAACTGCCCCTTTTCATAGGTTCGGCGGGTTGACATAGGCGAAACCTTGACCTTAAAGCCTAATTTTGTGAAAAATCCGTGCCACAGCGGTAAAAGCTCGTACATACCGAGAGCAAGCGGCAGACCCACCGTGCCGCGGGTTCCCTCCTCCGATTTAAGGGAGGTGAGATAATTCCGCTTATATTCGTAAAGATTCGGGAGCGGCTCCTGTGTGACGGCTTTTCCGAGCCCCTTTTCGCACTGGTTGCCCGAAATAAATTTCTTCCCGTCCCCGAAGGAATTAACAGTCAGTCTGCAATGGTTGGTACAGCCCTGACAAACCGCGGATTTTGAGGTGTGGGCAAAGCTTTTAAGGCTTTCGCAGTCGATAATGCTTGATTTTTCGCACTTTTTCGAGTAAAGCGCCGCGCCGTAGGCACCCATAAGTCCCGCGATTGAGGGGCGGATAACGTTATGTCCTATTTCACGTTCAAAGGCGCGCAGAACCGCGTCATTATAAAACGTACCGCCCTGAACGACGATTTTTTCACCCAGCTCCTCAGCGGAGGAGGCGCGGATAACTTTATAAAGCGCGTTTTTAACAACGCTGATAGACAGCCCCGCCGAAATATCCTCAACCGATGCGCCGTCCTTTTGCGACTGCTTAACCGAAGAATTCATAAACACGGTACAGCGGCTGCCCAAATCAACGGGTGATAAGCCGTGAAGTCCCTTTTCAGCAAATTCCTCAATCGAATAGCCCATAGCCTTTGCAAAGGTCTCAAGGAAGGAGCCGCAGCCCGACGAGCAAGCCTCGTTAAGCATAATGCTGTCAATCGCGCCGTTTCTTATCTTAAAGCACTTAATATCCTGACCGCCTATGTCAAGAATAAAGCCGACGTCGGGCTCAAAATATTTAGCGGCGGTATAGTGGGCTATTGTCTCAACAATGCCGTAATCCACCGAAAAGGCGTGCTTAATAAGCTCCTCGCCGTAGCCTGTTACAGCGGAACCCGAGATTACAATTCTATCTCCTAAAAGCTTATAAATTTCAGTTAACTGCTCCCTTACAATCTCCACGGGATTGCCCTGATTTGAAGCGTAATAGGAGTATAATATTTCGTTATTTTCGCTCAAAAGGCAGAGCTTTGTCGTGGTCGAGCCGCAGTCTATTCCAAGGTAGGCTTTTCCCCTATATTCGGCAATATCCGCATTTTCAACCGTGGACTCAGCGTGCCTTTTAACAAATTCTTTATACTCGTCATCATTCGCAAAAAGCGGCTTTAACCTCCCCTTGCCCGAAGATACCGAGCCCGCGTTTTCCACCGCGCTTATAAGCGAATCAATTGTATATGCAACGTTTTGCTTTTCCGCAAAATATGACGCGCCCATAGCCACCGCAAAGCGGGCGTACTCGGGGAACACCGCGTGTTCGTCGTCAAGTCCCAAGGTCTTTTTAAACCTAAGTCCAAGCCCCTTGCAGTAATAAAGCGGTCCGCCTAAGAAAAGCACCTTGCCGTTTATTTTTTTGCCTTGTGCAAGTCCCGCAATGGTCTGATTTACCACCGCCTGATAAATGCTGGCGGCGACGTCCTCTTTTCGCGCCCCCTGATTAAGTAGCGGCTGAATATCTGTCTTAGCAAAAACGCCGCACCGCGAGGCGATAGGGTAAAGCCTGCCCGCGTCAAGGCTTAACCTGTCAAGCTCGTCTACCGTGATGTTAAGAAGGGTCGCCATCTGGTCGATAAAGGCGCCGGTACCGCCCGCGCAGCTGCCGTTCATACGCTCGTCAAGCCCGCCGTCAAAGAAGATTATCTTCGCGTCCTCGCCGCCTAATTCAATAACACAAGAGGTGTCGGGCTCCTTTAGCTTTACTACCTCGCCCGTTGCGAAAACCTCCTGAATAAACGGGATATGCGCCGCCTCGGCAAGACCTAAGCCCGCCGAGCCCGAAATAGCGACGGCGATCTCACTGTCCCCCGTTATACCGCCGATTAAGCGCAAAAGCTCCGCGGTTTTTTCACGCACCTGCGAAAAATGCCGCTCATAGCGCTCAAAAAGGACCTCTTCCCCCTTGCGAAGCACGGTTTTTGCCGTGGTTGAGCCAATATCTATACCGAGCGAATACTCAGCCACACAGCATTTATTACCCATAATCACCTATTCTCCCAAATTAAATATTATCCTTTATTATACAACAAAGCTTTTAAAAAAACAACCCCACCGAAAAAAGTTAACAATATTCATTGGTTGATTATAATATTAACTACATTTCAAATTTTCCGAGTGCCTTTATATGCAGTCTTTCGATATGCCTTACGCTGTAATTAAGCTCGTAGCTAATTTGGAGTAAGGTTTTGCCGCACACATATTTTAAGTATAATAGCTCGCTTAAAACGCCGCCGTCCACCGCCTCAATTTTATTCTCAATTTCCCTTCTCAAATCACAAGCGGCTTTGATTTTTGGTATGTATTCGTTTTTTCTTTCGGGATTTTTAAAAACCGCTTCGTTTAACCGTCTGATTTTCTCGTTTTGCAGAAGATAAAGGGAAAGATACTTCTTTTTTTCCTCGTTCATTTTGTTTTCTTCCTCCTGCGGTTTAATTGCGGCTTAATAAGCGTTACATACTGCCCGTAGCTGTAATCGGTGCGATTTCTTTTATTATACTCGTCAACCTCTCTGACCGTTTGAAAAAGCGGAGAGGAATATATCAGCCTTTTTCTATTAAGCTCCCGTCTTCGCATAGCCTCTCCCCTTTTGCGGCAGGAGGGACTGCAATACTCCTTTTCTTCACTCCCTAATCTTGCGCCGCAACAGCGGCAGTAGGAAACGGCTTTTACGCGGATTGAAAGACTGCCGCAAAGTGGACAGCAACGCCGTTCCTCATAAGGCGGTAAAAAAAGCGAATGAGTCTCGGTATAGCTTTTTGCAGCTTCAAATTCACAGCCGCAGTCGGTGCAATAATACATTTTTATTTCCCCTTTCACTTTACATAAAGTTAAAAAAGAAGAATATGTAAACGCAGTTTCTTTAAATATCTAAATTTTATTTATCCTTTCTTAACAAAATCGGCTTACAAATGCAATATAATTAATACGTAAACAGAAAAGAAGGGATAGGTATATGAATTTCAGATACAGACTTATGCAGTTTATGTCGGGTCGTTACGGAACCGATGAAACCTTTTTTGTAATTTTCATTACGGCCGTCATTCTTTCGGTTGTGAATATTTTTATCCGCTTCGCCTCTTTCGGGCTGTACGTTGTAATTCAGCTTCTCGTTTACGCGCTGATTATTTACGGATTATTCAGAATGTTCTCCCGCAACCTTGAGCAAAGAAGGCGGGAAAATATGTGGGTAACCGAAAAGCTCGGATTTTTAAAGCGCAAAAGGGATTTTTACACCCAGAAAAAAGCAGATAAGGTTCACGTTTATAAAAAGTGTCCCGCCTGCGGTGCGATACTGCGGCTTCCAAGGCGCATAGGCGTCCATAAAACGGTATGCCCTAAGTGCGGAAAAGAGTTTACCGTTAAGGTAAAAAAGTGATGAAAATATCGGCTAAGAGGTTTCTGTGGATTCATATTCCGGCGCTTGCGGCGTTTTTGATTTATATACTTTTGCCTATCCAATGCCCCATTAAATATTTTCTGCATTTTGATTGTCCCACCTGCGGAATGACCCGCGCTATGTTCTCACTTTTCAGAGGTGATTTTGCCTCGTATATGAGCTATAATCCATTAGCTCTCCCCTTTTTACTGCTTTTACTTTTTGCGCTACACGCTAAGCTTTTTCCAATAAACAATAAGGTTAGAGACGGAACAATAATTTTCGGCGCGGTATGTGTGGTATTTATATATTTTTTGCGGATTATTTTTATAAAAAACTAATATATATAAAAATTGATTTTTCTGTTGAATTTTTACACAACATATAGTATAATGTATTTATAATATATTTAAGGGGATTTGTATTATGGATCAAAACAAAGTTGATATGTACATTATGACAAACCAGAAGTATTTTCCGGCTGAGAAAATTATGTACATAAAAGAGAAGCTTGCCGCTATGGACGAAAACAAGTTCGCTATGATTTCGACCATAGAAATGAAGGATCCTACCACCATTTTGTTGGTTTCGATTTTCTTGGGCGGCTTAGGCATCGACCGCTTTATGCTCGGCGATATCGGAATGGGCATTTTGAAGCTTTTAACCTGCGGCGTTTGCGGTATTCTTACCATTGTTGACTGGTTCACGGTTTCTAAGAAAACCAAGGAGCTTAACTTCAACAATATTATGACAATGCTTTAAGGCATTAAGAATTAAAATTAGGCGGCGCTTGCTTTTGCAGGCGCCGCCTTTATTAGAGGTAATCAGCTTGAACTACACCGTAAAACATTCTAAAAGGAAAAGCGTCGGACTTGAAATAACTCAGGATTGCGAAATTATTGTTCGCGCTCCCATAGGAATGAGTGACAGGCAGGTAGCCGAATTTGTTAAAAAATACAGCGGTTGGATAGCAAAAAAGCTTCCCGCGGCTCAAAAAAGAGCCGAAAGAAGCCGAGAAATCGGGGAAATGGAGACAGAGCTACGCCGTGCGGCATATGAAACAATACCCCCGCTTGTCGAAAAATATTCAAAAATAATGGAGCTTAAGCCCTCGTCGGTCAAAATAACCTCTGCCGAAAAGCGTTTCGGCTCCTGCAGCGGCAAAAACGGGCTCTGCTTTTCATGGCGGCTTTTGGCATATCCCATGGCGGCGGTAGAATATGTAGTGGTACATGAATTAGCACATATTAAGCACCACAATCACAGCTCCGCCTTTTACGCGCTAATTGAAAAGTATATGCCCGATTATAAGGAACGCCAAAGGCTGCTTAAAATATAATAAGCAAACCGAGGTTTATAGAGGAAAGCATAAAGATATTTTGTGAGTCGGGTGTCATTGTCTGTCTGATTTCTGAAATGCGGAACGGATAAATCCGTTCCCTACATTATTCGTTTTAACGTAGGGAAGGCATTTATGCTTCCGCATCTAACGTCTAACGTCTAATTCGTAGGGGAGGGTCTCTGTGCCCTCCCCTGCAAATACGCAAACAAACCCCGATTTGATACTCAAAAACCGTATTTTATTCTTACGGCTTACGCTCGGATTCCTTGAACAACCTTTTATAATCGGTGGGATCAAAATTCTTTAAAAACTCCTCCCATTCCCCGTCGGTAATGTTATTCCCGCTTGAATGATAAATTTCAAAAAGATTATCGGTCACCTTTTTATAAAGCTTTTCAGTCTTTAGCCGTGCGCGGACAGCGATTACCGTTGTCGCAGTCATAAGTATTATCAAAACTGCAAGCGGAATCAAATGCCGCCAATAAAAAGAGGTGGAAAAGCCGAAAATTCCAAGGCTGTCGCGCATAACAGAGCCAAAAACAGGTATCAAAAATATTTCGGGGATTACACTCATTATTCCCGCGGCAAGCTTAAACTTAAAAAAGCTTAAAACATACCCCGCAATAATCAAAGCCGTGCAAGCACAGACTGAAATCAGGCTGTTAAGTATACCCGCCATTTTGTCCGTCCCACCGTAGACCAAGAGCATACCGCTGATAAACAGCAAATTTATCCCCACGGTGTATATAAACACAAGGCTATAAAGCATTCGAAGGGTCTTATAAAGCTTTCCGTCGGTTTTGGCGTATTTTATGCCGTTTTTTTCCTCGACCATTCTAACGCGCCGTAAAACGCTTTCCTGCATCTTCATATTTTGGCTCCTTCTATACAAAATTATCTCACTAAAAACCGAACCGAGGTTCACCGTTTTGATGAACCTCGGTTAACTTTAAGCAGTTCTTTTAAACGCCCTTAAATTATCAGTTGCAAATTGTAATTTCGGTATCCTTATCAAAGAGATGAATCTTCGCGGTTTCAAGAGCGATTGTGATTTTATCTCCCGGGCGGGCAGTATTAGTCGGGCTAACGCGTGCGTTGATCGACTGACCCTCACAGTTCATATAGAGATAGGTCTCAGCGCCCATAAGCTCGGTAACCTCAACATCAGCTTCGATAATACCGTCCTTATACTGCGCGATAAGGTCTTCCTCATTGTGAACGTTCTCAGGACGGATACCCATAATAACTTCCTTGCCCGCATAAGCCTCAAGGCAGTTATCTGTATTCTTAGAAGCGGGAAGCTTAATCTTATACTTAACGCCTGCGCGGGTCTTAGTATCCTCAGAACCGAACTCTACCAAATAATCGTTGCCCTCCTTGAGAAGCTTAGCCTCGATAAAGTTCATCTGCGGAGAACCGATAAATCCGGCAACGAAAAGGTTGCAGGGACGAAGATAAAGATTGTTAGGAGTATCAACCTGCTGAACGAGACCGCTCTTCATAACAACGATACGGGTACCCATTGTCATAGCCTCGGTTTGGTCGTGGGTAACGTAGATAAAGGTTGTGCCGAGACGCTGGTGAAGCTTAGAAATCTCGGTACGCATCTGTGCACGGAGCTTAGCGTCCAAGTTGGACAGCGGCTCGTCGAGGAGGAATACCTTAGGCTCACGAACTATAGCACGACCGAGAGCAACACGCTGACGCTGACCGCCGGACAAAGCCTTAGGCTTACGCTCAAGCAGGTGAGAAATATCAAGAATACGTGCAGCTTCCTCAACGCGGCGCTTAATTTCATCCTTCGGAGTTTTGCGAAGCTTAAGACCGAAAGCCATATTATCAAATACGGTCATATGCGGATAAAGCGCATAGTTCTGGAAAACCATCGCGATATCGCGATCCTTAGGAGCAACGTCGTTAACAAGCTTGTCGCCGATATAGATTTCACCGTCGGAAATTTCTTCAAGACCCGCAACCATTCTAAGAGTGGTAGACTTACCGCAGCCCGAAGGACCGACAAGAATAATAAATTCCTTATCCTTAATTTCAAGATTGAAGTCCGAAACAGCTGTTACGCCGCCCGGATATCTTTTGTAAACATGACGCAAAGACAAACTTGCCATAAATAAATCCTCCTGAATTTAATAGCTTTTAAGTTAATGTTATTATATCAAATTACGCCTGAAATTGCTATGCAAAATATACCCAATGTTGAAATGGATATTTTGTTTATTATGCGTTATATGAACAATTTAAGTCGAAAATTGCCATATTTAAGTCCTCTTCAAGCATTTCCGCGCACTCGCCCTGCTTTAAATATTCGGGCAAAAGCAGACCGCCCACAGCCCTCCGTTCAAGGGAGTTCACCCCAAGACCCGCAACCCCGAGCATACGCTTTATCTGGTGATATTTTCCCTCGCAGATTTTAATTTCCGCGGTTCTGTCCGAAAGCCTTTTAAGATACGCTCTTCGGCAAACCGTACCGTCCGCAAGGGTTATTTCGCGCGAAAAAAGCTCCAGCGTTTTATCGGTTATATCCCCGTCGAGCTCGGCTATATAGGTTTTGTATATGCTTTTCTGCGGGGCTAACACCCTATGGGCAAAATCCCCGTCGTCTGTGATAATAAGCAGACCGGTAGTGTCGCGGTCAAGTCTTCCCACAGGAAAAAGTCCCTTTCTTAAAAGGTGCTCGGGAACAAGGTCAATAACGGTTTTCCTTGTCTTATCCTCAGAGGCGGAGAGCACCCCTGCGGGCTTATTCATAATAATATATATATGCTTTTTATAATTAACGGCTTGTCCGTCATATACTACCGTATTGCTTTCGGGGTCAAGTTTGAAATCCGCATTTTTCTCCTGCACTCCGTTAACCGAGGCTAATCCCCTGCGGATTCCCGTTCGGGCGTCCTTGCGGGAAATATTTAGCTGTGACGAAATAAATTTATCAAGTCTTGTCAGGGACATTTTTATTCCTCGTATAATAAAGTAGTAGTTTTTAGTGTCCCTCTCCAAGGACAATATGCTA
>JBJEOE010000056.1:0-2322 GCA_051880555.1 Acutalibacteraceae bacterium | reverse complement strand
GTTCTTTATCTTGTTCTTTATCTGTGTCATTACATTGCGTTACTGTAACATTACTGTACGCGTTACATTCCGCAAGCTGTTTTTGACGTTTCCGGTATGCTTCGACTCGTGCGCGGTTTTTTTCTTTTGCTTGTGTTAATTTGTCTAAGCTTTGATGTTTTTCCCAATTCGGTATCGTTATTGTTTTATTTATTATTTCTATCATTCCGAATTGTTCAAACGTTTGCAACGCAAGGCGCACCGTGTTGAGAGGGCGCCGGAATATCGTTGCAAGCATTTCGTCAGTATATGCAATTTTATCGTTCAGCATAAATACGCCGCCGTTGTTTTGTTTTCCTGCCATACACAATAGCTTAAACCATATAACAATAATTCCGTCCCGTTCGGGCAACCCGTCTATCAATAGCATTTTTTCATCGTCGAAAATGTCCGTAACTATTTTTATCCATTTAACGTCAGCCATTTTTATACCTCATTAAATATTATTTTGCGCGCCTGCGCGGAATAGTTTGATCGTTTCCATAATAACCACTTGTTGCATTCGGCTATTGTTTCGGGCAAATGTTCTAACATTCTTGCGCCATATTCTGTTATTAGGTCGTTCGACAATCTTACACAATAATACCGTCTGCTTTCGGTTTTTCGGGGCAAATACTTATTGCATTTATTATCAAGTGATATTTTGTATGTAATTCTCCGGGTAATAGCAATAAGTTCGTTATATCATTATTTGTGCGGTCAAAATCAATGTGATGTATATGATAACTTTTGTCAAAGTTAATATCATAAAATCGCTTGTATTTTGTTCGATAATTTTTGTATGCATTCATATCTTTCATTTTTGCCCCTTTCAAATTAAAAACCCTTTCGCGAAGGTGGAGCAAGCACCTATCACAAAAAGGGTTAGCGTGTACAATATGTAGTTTTACTGCGGTCAGTATCTTGCTCATACTGTACCCGCCGTACATATTATATCACTATAATTTTGATAAATCAATAAGTTTTCAGAAAATTCTATAAATTTTTGTATCTGTCATTTTTTAGTACCTCTTTTTTTGTCCTTTCTATAATCAATTCGCCGTGCCCAAAACTAAGCGTTTGACCCCACCGCGACAAAAAGAACCTTTCAAGCTTTTTAACAACTTCGGGCGCGTGCGGGTTGTATTGCACGGCTTGCAACGCTTCCCGGTAATCGTCAACCGCTCGCTTGATAATCGCGGCGCATAAATATATATACCCGTCTATCATTTTTCCCCCTTAACAAATCGGGCGCACCGTCGCAAATCAATCGTAATAATAAGCGGTCAAGGTCTGCCGCCCGAATTGCAACGCTTCGTCGTGCGTGTTAAAAAATATGTCTATATCATAGCCGTTAATTGCGCCGCCGCAATCCTCGGCAACGTATGTATGCCCGTTTATAACAACTTCCGTGCCGTATGGTATAACGGCAGGATCAACCGCAATCGTGCGCCCTGCTGTCGCTTGCGTTCCGGTCGCTGTTATGCCGTCAGTTTTGCCGCAACATTGCATACAAGGGCAATAACCCGTTGCGATAACTTCAACGCATACCGGTTGCCGTATATCTTCTACCGGTGCGGGTGTTGTTACCTCTGCCGCCGCTACAACCTCGACCGCCCGCGGCGTCGTCTGATCTGCCGTTATTGCGGCTTCTGTCGCTTCCGTCGCGGTCTTTAAGGCGTCAACGTATATCCCGCGCATTGCGCAAGCCGTCACGCCCGCGCCCGTGAAAAAGGCTATAAAAAGCAATAATATGTATATGTGTATACGCTTCATTTGTTTTCCCTCGTTTTTTAAGTTGCAACCGCCTTTTAACGGCTTTTTATCGGCTTGTTAGTATAAGTCAACCCGCACAAGGTCAAGCGGCTTACAATCAAAGAAAACGGCTAATTTTGCAAGCTGTTCAAGCGTCGGCATACATACCCCGTTTTCCATTTTTGACAAAAGCGGCTTATCAAACGCCGGGTAATACTGCCGCATATATCGGCATACGTCGCTTTGCTTTAAGCCCTTGTTTTCCCGAACAGCGCGCAAGTTATTGTAAAAGCTGTATTGCTCCGCGTCAGCGTTTAACACGCGGTTTATTTTTTTGATAGGCGCAAAGACATTACGCCCGCGGTTTAAGCATTCGCGTTTATATGCCTGTATTTCGGAGGCGTCGTCTGTCTTGTAAAATCCCTTGCGTGCGCTTGACCGGATCAAAATATAATTATCTCCGTTGTCATAAAGGCTTAATTCGTGCAATATTAAACGTGCCCGGCGCGGGGTGCAATTCCATATACGGCACAAGTCTCAGCATTCTGT
>JBJEOE010000055.1:0-12847 GCA_051880555.1 Acutalibacteraceae bacterium | reverse complement strand
ATATGGATCGGCGAACATGAAAGCGCGAAATTCTGGCTAAATGTGCTGAATGACCTTAAAAACCGCGGTGTTCAGTCGGTTTACGTCTTTTGCGTAGACGGTCTTACAGGATTTCGTGATGCAATAAGCTCGGTATATCCCAAAGCCCAAATTCAGCGCTGTATCATTCACCAGATACGGTCTTCGACTAAATTTGTAAGCTATAAGGATATTAAAAAACTAATGTCCGACCTGAAAACCGTGTACCAGGCGATTAACGAGGAGGAAGCGCTGAATAACCTCATGAAATTCAAGGAAATATGGGGAAAGACCTATCCCTCCTGCGTGAAAAGCTGGGAAGAAAATTGGGACATTCTAAGCACATTTTTCGCATATCCGGCAGAGGTTCGGAGAATCATATATACGACGAATATCATTGAGGGTCTAAACCGTCAGTTCCGAAGCATTACCAAAACGAAGCCGTCGTTTACCAATGACGATTCTTTGCGCAAAATGCTGTATTTGGCGTCGAAAAAAATTGTCGAACACTGGACAGCGAGATGTCGAAATTGGGATCAGGTTTTAAATCAGCTTGATATCATGTTTTCGGAACAAAAGGTCGGTTGATTTGCCTTTGAAATTAGTATGCTCTATGCCGTCTGCCGTTATTCACACCTGCGGTGCGCATACCGTCATACAGCATAGAGCGAGCAGCTAACACGGGCAAATGAATCCCTCCGTTTAATGAACGGAAAACCATATTTGTTATCTGTTTTCTTATCTGTTTGGATTCCTTTTTACACAAAATTTTCCGAAGTGCCATTTAATATTTAATTTTGTCTAAACTTTGGGGTTCACTTCAATTTCGGCGGGTGTCTCTTTTTGTGATTTGGGTGTGATACGGTGTGTCATTTTTCCTTTTAAAGGTTGAAAATTCTGTTTTTTAGGCTTTTGCTACTTCATAAATTCATACATTGCGCGGTAGCACATATACACGTCTAATTTAGCTGTGGTCTCAAAAGGCGCGTGCATTGAAAGAACAGGCACGCCTAAGTCAACCACGTCAACTCCCATATTTGCGATAAACATTGCGACAGTACCGCCGCCGCCGATGTCCACCTTGCCAAGCTCGCCCGTCTGCCAGATAATTCCCGCATTATCAAGCATAGCGCGTACCTCTGCAACATACTCAGCCGACGCGTCGGAAGTGCCCGACTTTCCTCTCGCGCCCGTGTATTTTGTAACCACAACGCCGTAATTTAAGAAAGAAGCGTTTTTCGGCTCCATAACGTCCTTAAAGGTCGGGTCGATACCCGCGTTAACGTCGGCGGAGAGGCATTTTGAATTTCTGAGCGCCTTTGTTACGTCGCCCTCCTGCATTTTTGCAAGGTCGCCTATACAAAAACGCAAAAAGTCGGATTCAAGACCCGTATTGCCCGTAGAACCGATTTCCTCCTTATCGGTAAGAATGGCAAGGGCGGTTTTTTGCGGATTTTCAACCTCCAAAATTGCGGTAAGGGCAGGATAGGCGCAAACGCGGTCATCCTGACCGTAGGAGCCGATAAGCGAGCGGTCAAAGCCGATGTCGCAGGACCGAGCGGCGGGTACAAGCTCTAACTCCGCGGAGAGGAAATCCTCCTCGGTAATACCGTATTTTTCGTTCAAAAGCATTAAAATATTAAGCTTTACAAGCTCGCTTCCCTTATCGTCCTTAAAGGGGTGAGAGCCTACAAGAACGTTCAATTCCTCGCCCTTAATTCCCTCATTCAAGGGACGCTTTATCTGCTCGGAGGCTAAGTGGGGCAAAAGGTCGTTGATTACAAACTTAGGCTCGTCGTCCTTTTCACCGATTGAAACCTCCTTAACCGTGCCGTCCTTTAATGCGAAAACTCCGTGGAGGGCAAGCGGAACGGCAGTCCATTGATATTTCTTGATTCCGCCGTAATAATGGGTTTTAAATAGGGCTAAATCAAGATCCTCATAAAGCGGATTGGGCTTTAAATCAAGTCGGGGCGAGTCGATATGCGCCGCCGTGATATTAACCCCTTGCTCGATAGGCTCCTTGCCGATAACCGCAAAGGCAACGGTCTTGCCGCGATTGTTAATGTAAACCTTATCGCCCGCGTTATATTTCTTACCGCAAACAAATTCGGTAAAGCCCTTTTTCTTCGCCAGTTCAACCGAGATATTTACCGCCTCGCGCTCGGTTTTAGCGGAGTTCAAAAAGCTTTTATAGCCCTCGCAGTATTCGTCCGCCTTTTTCAAGGTCTCCTCGTTTGATACAAGCCTTCCGTTTTTGCGCTTATAAAAAAGACTTTCCTTTAATTGCTCTGATTTTGTTTTTTCTGACATTGTAAATTACCTCCCGTAATTTCCTTTAATATATCGGAAAAGCGTTTTAAAAACGCGTTCTCGTCACCGTTATTATATAAAATATAATCCGCGTGTTCGCGGTAAAAATCTTCGTCCTTTCCCGCGTTTATACGGGTTTCAGCCTCTTTTAGTGTTAGATTATCCCGCGCGATTATTCGTTTAAGCCTTATTTCTCTGTCGGCTAAAACCGCAACCGTTTTGTGGCAGATTTCATTAATCCCACTCTCAAAAAGGGTGGGCGCGTCAAGCAGGGTATCACGGTTTCGAGCCTGCTCTTTTAAAAGCTCTGCGATATAAGGCAAAATCGTTTTATTAAGCAGTTCCGTGCTTTGCTTATCCTTAAATGCCGCGGCGGCAAGCGCCTTTCGGTTTAAATTCCCATCGGGGAGTAAAATTTCCTCTCCGAAGGCTGAAACAAGCGCCTTTAAGCCGGCTGTTCCCTTTTCTGTAGCCTCTCTCGCGGTTTTGTCGCAGTCTATTACCTGTAGTCCGAAATCCTCGGCAATCCTTGATACGCTGCTTTTTCCCGAGCCTGTCGGTCCTGTAAGCCCTATTACAATATTCATAAAGTTATCACCCTGAATGCCGCCGCGCGGATAAGGCGGTTATACACCGCAAGCCCCACGCCGCTTTTTGAGGGCGCGTGAACATATATTGCCTGCACACCTAAACTGTCCGCCCTACGCAAAACCGAAAAAACGCTGTGTGCAAGGGTGGCTTCGTCCCACTCACTGCCGTAGCAAAGCTTCGGTACGGTTATTTTATCTTCTTCCTCAACAAAACAGACCGCGGCGGCGTTATCCTTTGAATTAACAAATTCCGCGAACCTTTCGGAATCTCCCTCCACCAAATAGGTCTCGGTTTTAGGGGCGTAGTGCTTGTATTTCATACCCGGTGAAGCAACCCTTTCGCCCACATTAGGCTCTGCAAGAACCGCTTTATCAACAACAATATCAGGGAAAAATTCCTTTAGCTGTTCCACAGTTACCGCTCCCGGGCGCAAAAGCCGCGGCGGGTTGGTCACAAGGGTAATCACGGTAGATTCCACACCTACCTCGCAGTCGCCCGACATTACCACCGCGTCAATTTTGCCGTCAAGATCGTCGATAACGTACTGCGCCGTGGTGGGGCTCGGCTTGCCCGAGGTATTTGCGGAGGGTGCGGCAAGCGGAAGGCTTTTTTTAATTATCTCCCGCGCCGTTTTGTCCGACGGCATTCTTATCGCCACGGTATCAAGCCCCGCCGAAACGCTTGCGGGAATTTTATCGGTGCGCTTAAAAATCATAGTAAGCGGCCCCGGCCAAAATTTATGAGCCGCACAAAACGCCGCATCGGGTATATCCCTTGCGACGGTTTTTAAGTCGTTAATATCCGCTATATGCACTATAAGCGGATTATCCTGCGGTCTGCCCTTAGCAACAAAAACTTTTTTAACGGCGTTTTCATCATATGCGGAGGCGGCAAGTCCGTATACCGTCTCTGTGGGGATTGCGACAATTCCGCCGTTTTTAAGAATTTCCGCCGCGGTTTCTATGCCGTTTTCATCGGCCTTAAGCCTTTTAGTCCGCATTAAATTATCCCTCGTTTTCCGCCTTTAACGCTTCGGTTCTGTAATACGTGGTGAGCGCGTCCACAACCTCGTCAAGGTCGCCGTTTAAAATCTGCTCTAACTTATAAAGGGTAAGCCCGATTCTGTGATCGGTCACACGCCCCTGGGGATAGTTGTAGGTTCGGATTCGCTCGCTCCTGTCCCCCGTTCCGACCTGTGATTTACGGTCGGAGGCTATCGCCTCGTCGTGTTCTCTCTGCGCCGCGTCAAGCAGGCGGGAACGCAGAATTTTAAGGGCTTTATCCTTATTTTTAAACTGGCTTCGCTCGTCCTGACATTCAACCACCGTGCCTGTCGGAATATGGGTAACCCTTATCGCGGAGGAGGTCTTGTTAATGTGCTGACCGCCCGCGCCCGACGAGCGGAAGGTATCTATTTTAAGGTCGGCGGGGTTGATTTCAAGCTCCACGTCCTCCGCCTCAGGAAGTACCGCAACGGTTACAGTCGAGGTGTGAATACGTCCCTGAGTTTCGGTGTCGGGCACACGCTGAACACGGTGAACTCCGCTTTCGTATTTAAGGCGGGAATACGCCCCCGCGCCCTCTATCATAAAGACAATTTCCTTATAGCCGCCAAGCTCGGTTTCATTGGCGTTTATAACCTCAATGTTCCAGCGCTTTGATTCGGAATACATTGTATACATTCTGTAAAGCGAGCCCGCAAAGAGCGCCGCCTCCTCGCCGCCCGCTCCGCCGCGGATTTCCACTATAACGTTTTTTTCGTCGTTGGGGTCTTTTGGGAGAAGCAATATTTTAAGCTCCTCGGAGCAGCGTTCAATATCAGCCTTAGCGGTCTTCAGCTCCTCCTCGGCAAGCTCCTTAAAATCCTTATCAAGCCCGCTTTCGGAGAGTATTTCAAGCGCCTCCCTCTCGGAATCCTTAGCCGACTTGTATTCACGGTATTTTTCAACTATCGGAGTAAGCTCCGCGTGCTCCTTCATCAGCTTAGTAAAAAGGGCGTTATCCCCCGCCGTCTCGGGTCTCGACAGCTCTACAGCTATCTGTTCATATCGGTTTACAACCGTTTCAAGCTTATCAAACATTATTTTTCCTCCGCTCTTATTACCGTTTTAAGACTTTTTTCCGCCTTAACCCTCGGCACCATTACCTCTCTGCCGCAGCCGTCGCACCTTAGGCGAAAGTCCATACCTATTCTTGTAACCGTAAAGGTATCCGCGCCGCAGGGGTGCTTTTTTTTCATTAAAAGTCTGTCTCCGACCTTTATATCCATAACTCAACCGCCTATTTTTTAATCATTATAACTTTATTATTATATACCATAATTCGGATAAAGGCAAGCATTTGCGTAAATTAAGGCAAAAAGCATTTGATTAAACTTGACAAATCGGGATAATTTGTTATAATAAAAACAGAAAGGCAACCGATAGACGGTTAGCCCCTAACTTATTGATTTGAAATAAACCGCTAAGTTTGGTCGCTTGGGCGGTTTATTTCTTTTTTATAGTCGCTATGTAACCTGTTGCAAATATCAAAATTAAAATGATAAATACATATTGTTCCATTGGCAACACCCCCTATCAGGGGCAAGAGTTTAACCGCCTACCGTTGTAGGTTGCCTTTAAGGGCGCTTTAAGCAGCGACATTATTTTACACAATTACCATTTATTTGTCAATTAAAATAAGCATCCTAATGTATTTACAATTTTAAATTTAACTCAATCATAAATTAATCATTGAAAGTTCGCTTAATAAAGTATATAATAGTAACCGTAAATAAGCTACGGAGATATTATATGAAGGTTGCATTTTATACACTCGGCTGTAAAGTTAATCAGTACGAGACCGAAGCTATGCGCGAGGCGTTTGCCGCCGCAGGTCACACCGTAGTGCCCGACAGCGCACCCTTTGACGCGATAGTTATAAATTCCTGCACAGTTACCGCCGAAAGCGACCGCAAGACGCGCCAGACCGTCCGCCGTTTTCGCAAGGAGCGCCCCGACGCGGCTGTTATACTCACGGGCTGTATGGTTCAGGCGTTTTCAAGCGAGGCAAAGGCATTAAGCGAAGCCGACATAATCGCGGGAAACACCGATGTTAAAAAAATAGTTGAATACGCCGAAAAGTTCCTTTTAGACGGGGAAAAAATATTCAAAGTACAAAAACACAAAAAGGAAGAACGCTTTAACACACCTTCCCTTACCGACTTTGCCGAGCGCACCCGCGCTTATATGAAGATTGAGGACGGCTGTGAACGCTTTTGCACCTACTGCATTATCCCGACCGCCCGCGGCTTTGTGCGCTCTAAGCCGCTTGATGAGATAAAAAAAGAGGCGGAAAACTTAAGCCGTGCGGGCTTTTCGGAGATTGTGCTTGTGGGAATAAACCTTACCTCCTACGGTAAAGACGAAGGTTTTGACCTTGCCGACGCGGTGGACGCGGTCTGCTCGGTTGAGGGCATAAAGCGGGTACGCTTAGGCTCGCTTGAGCCCGACCATATGAGTGACGAAATGCTTTCACGCTTTAAAAATCAAGAAAAATTCTGCCCACAGTTCCATTTATCCCTGCAATCGGGCTGTGACGAAACGCTTAAGCGTATGAATCGCCATTACGATACCGCCTTTTACCGCGACCTTGTTTCAAGAATACGAAGAAGCTTTGAAAACGCTGCGATTACAACCGATATTATGGTGGGCTTTGCAGGTGAAACAGAAGAAGAATTTGAAAAAAGCCTTGCCTTCGCCCGCGAAATCGGCTTTGCAAAGGCGCATATCTTCGCCTATTCAAGGCGCGCGGGAACGGTCGCCTACGCTCTGCCTAATCAGGTTTCCAATGCCGAGAAGGCTCGGCGCAGTCGCTTTATGAGCGAGGCAACCCTTAAAACCGAAAACGAGTTTTTAAGCTCGCTTGCAGGGAAGGTCTTCCCCGTACTTTTTGAGTCGGCGCAGGACGGCTTTGCCGAGGGCTATACCGCCAATTACTCCCGTGTAAGGGTGCAATCGGACAAGCCGCATACCGGCGAGATACTTAATGTTAAAATTATTAAAGCCGAAAAGGATTACTGCTTGGGGGAATTTGTTTAATTATGGAAAAATACATTTCTTGCTCGCCTGAGGAGACCGAAAAAATAGGCTTTGAGCTTGGCAGTCGGCTTCGCGGCGGCGAGGTTATCGCCTATAGGGGCGGGCTCGGTATGGGAAAAACCTGCTTTACAAGAGGACTTGCGGCGGGTCTTGGCTACGAGGGCGAGGTGACCTCTCCCACCTTTGCGCTTATAAACGAATACTTGGGCGGCAGACTTCCCCTTTACCACTTTGATATGTACCGCGTCTCGGGATGGGAGGATTTATACTCCACGGGCTTTTTTGAATATCAAGAGTTAGGCGGAGTTATCGCGGCGGAATGGAGCGAGAACATCGAAAACGCTCTGCCCGAAAATACGATAACAGTAACCTTTGACCGACTCGGGGACGAAAAGCGTGAAATTATCATTGATGGAATCGAGTTGAAAAGTAAATGAAAATATTATCTATAGACTGCTCGGCGGGACCTGCCTCCGCGGCGGTACTGGAGGACGGGAAAATCCTCGCCTCCTCCTTTGTAAACGTAAAGCTTACCCATTCTGAGACCCTTATGCCTATGATAGAAAACACCTTATCTGCGGCGCTCCTTAACTTCGGCGATATTGAGGGAATTGCCGTAAACCACGGTCCCGGCTCGTTCACGGGAATAAGGATCGGTATTGCCGCCGCAAAGGGGCTTGCCGCGCCGCGAGGTCTTCCCTGCGTGGGGGTTTCCACCCTGCTTTCAATGGCTTATAATTATTCTGATACCGACTGCATTGTCTGCGCGG
This sequence comes from Acutalibacteraceae bacterium, assembly GCA_051880555.1. Lineage (GTDB taxonomy): Bacteria > Bacillota > Clostridia > Oscillospirales > Acutalibacteraceae > UBA737. The sequence continues at coordinate 5,076 of JBJEOE010000055.1, read as the reverse complement.
TGATGGACGCTCGGTGCAATCAGGTTTACAACGCGCTTTTTGAGGTTGACGGCGGAAAAATCACCCGGCTTAGCGATGACAGAGCGATTTTATGCGAAGAATTAGCGGAAGAATTAAAAAAAGTGTCGCAAAGTACGGAAAAGTGTGTTATAATAATCGGTGACGGTACTGAGGTTTTCTATCCGTTTGCAAGGGATATTGCGAATGTACGCAAATCGGGCGTAAACAACCGCTATCAAAACGCGGCTTCTGTCGGCCTTGCCGCAAGGGAGCTTTTTGAGAACTCAAACGCGGTTTCACCCGACGAGCTACTGCCGATATATCTTCGTCTGCCCCAGGCGGAAAGAGAGCTAAAAAAGAAAAAAGAGGGAAATATATGAAAATTGCAATAGGCTGTGACCACGGCGGCTTTGACCACAAGAACGCGATTGCCGAGCATTTAAAGGAGCGCGGCTTCAGCGTGACCGATTTCGGCATTTACGAAAACAAGTCGGTCGATTACCCGCAAATCGCCCTAAAGGTAGCAAACAGCGTCTCTTCGGGCGAAAACGAGCTTGGAATACTCGTCTGCGGAACGGGAATAGGAATGTCTATGGCGGCAAACAAGGTAAAGGGCATACGCGCCGCCGCTTGCAGCGACCATTTTTCCGCTAAATACACAAGGCTTCACAACAACGCAAATATCCTCTGCTTAGGCGGCAGGGTTATCGGCGTTGGCACGGCGTTAGAGCTTGCCGATCTCTTTGTTGATACAGAGTACGAGGGCGGTCGTCATCAGAAGCGTATCGATATGATTACCGATATTGAAAAATCACAGAAAAAATAATTCTTCGGAGGAATTTTAAAATGAAAGAAAACGTATTTATTATGGACCACCCCCTGATTCAGCACAAGCTTTCCATTCTTCGCGATGAAAAGACAGGCTCAAAGCAGTTCAGGGAGCTTGTAAGCGAGATTGCAATGCTTATGTGCTATGAATCTACCAGAGATCTCCCCCTCACCGAGGTTGAGACCAAAACCCCCGTTGCGACCGCAAAGACAAAGGTTTTGGCAGGCCGCAAAATGGCTTTTGTGCCGATTCTCCGCGCGGGTCTTGGTATGGTGGACGGCGTTTTGAGCCTTATCCCCGCCGCAAGGGTAGGTCATATCGGTATGTACCGCGACCCCGAAACCCACAAGCCGATTGATTACTACTGCAAGCTCCCCTCCGACCTTAACGAACGCGACGTATTTGTACTTGACCCGATGCTCGCAACAGGCGGAAGCGCTATTGACGCGGTTTCGAGAATCAAGGAGTTTAATCCTAAGCGCATTAAGTTTATGTGCATTATAGCCGCTCCCGAAGGTATCGAGGCTTTCACCGCCGCCCACCCTGACGTTCCTGTTTACTGCGCTGGACTTGACGATCACCTTAACGAGCATTGCTACATTGTTCCCGGTCTCGGCGATGCGGGCGACCGTATTTTCGGCACAAAATAGTTTATTGTATATATCTTTGAAGGGGGCGGATAATCCGCTCTTTTCGGTATATTATTAGTTTTTTAATGTAGGGCGGGGGCTTGTTCTCCCGCCTTCTAATATCTAATGTCTACCGCAAATTAGACGTTAGATTTTAGACGTTAGACATTAGACGCGGAAGGCATAAATGCCTTCCCTACATAGGGTAATTAAATTAGACGTTAGATGTTAGATGTTAGACATTAGCTATCAGATAAACGGACGACGATGGTCGCCCCTACGGTAGGAAAATTATTCATTTTTCATTATTCAATATTCATTATTCATTAATAGCAAAAAAACAGCCCTCGATCTTTCCTACCGAGGGCTGATTAATTTTCTTCCATATTCAATTTTACCTTTTGCTCAAAATTAAATCTTTATCCGTTTCCGATAATTCGGTGATATTTTAATATTAATTGAAAATGTCGTACTTGCTATGAATTGCAAAAACAATTTAATATCTTGACTTTAAGAATGTAATTTAACCGAGCGCTAATTTGAATTGTACATTGGAATCACCTATAACATTTTATTTGATAGCGATTTTTCTCACAATCATACAATCACCTGTTAAGGCTTTTTTATTTTTTAATCCCTTCAAAGGAAAGAAAGCTTAGCACATTGGACTCACCTTTAATAATTTATTTGAAAGCAATTTTCCTCACAATCATATAAATCACCTATTAGGGTTTCAATATGTAAATCCCCTTTTGGGAATTATTATTTCAGTACATTGGTCTCACCAATCTGTTTAACACTTCGCGTTTACAACTTATTACTTCATTGGACTCACCGCTTTCATTTTATTGTGACAACTTACCGGTGGAGCTTCCTCTTTCATTTCGTTTGACTCCTTTCCCTTTGTCTGGCTTTATTATAGCGTATAATTTTTGATTTGTCAAGTACTTTTTTCAAAATTTTTTAAGTTTTTTAAAAACTTTTATGCAAATTAACATTTTATTAAAAAATGTGGCAAACTTTCAAAAATGTGTTAAAATAATATATATACATATTTTATGAAACGGAGAAATAAAAATGAGACCTATGATGCCGCCTCCCGCAGGAATCAGGGGACCCAACCGCATAGGCGGAGGTCCGCGCGGCTATTTAACCGAGAGTGAAAAGAAAAACAGCCCTAAAATAACAAAAGCTCTGCTTTTAAGGATTCTAAGCTATCTAAAGCCGTATAAATGGCAATTTATCGCGGTGTTCGCGGCGATACTTGTTTCGGCGGTATTGGGGCTCTTCCCCTCAATTATCACGGGAAAAATCGTAGACGCCATAATAGCCGACAGCCGCGAGCTTAAGGTTTTAGCACAGCTTGTGGCGCTTGCCTTTGTCGTGCTTGCGGCGGCGCAGATTATAAGCGTGCTTGAGCAGTACATAAACTCCTGGATTTCGCAGAAGATAATCTACGATATGCGCAATCAGATGTACGACCATTTACAGCATATGCCCCACTCCTTTTTCACCAACGAAAAGCAGGGCGACATAATAACCCGTATGAACAGCGATATTAACGGCGTAGCCTCGGTAATATCGGTAATGCTTACCTCCCTTGTAAGCAACGTCTTAACCGTTGCAACCTGCGTGTTTTACCTCTTTTACACCGACTGGCGGTTGGCTATTGTGGGGCTTATCGTTCTTCCCCTGCTTATTCTTCCCACAAAGGCGGTCGGCAAAAGGCGTTGGGAGCTTGTAAGCGAGGCGCAGGAAAAGCAGGACGAACTGAATCAGCAGGTTGATGAAACCCTCTCGGTAAGCGGCTCAATGCTTGTAAAGCTGTTTACAAAGGAAAAAACCGAGTACGAAAAATTCCGCTCGATTAACGACGAGGTAACTAAAATAACCATTAAGGAACAGCGAGCGGGCAGTTGGTTCCACGTCTGCCTCGGAATGTTTATTCAGATAGCTCCCCTGCTTATTTATTTCGCGGGCGGTTTTCTTATTATCGGCGGGCTTGATTCGGGGCTTACGGTAGGTGATATTTCGGTTGTGGTAGCGCTTGTAAACCGTCTTTACCAGCCTGTAAGACAGCTGCTTGATTTGCAGGTTGACTTTGTACGCTCGCTCGCCCTGTTTACAAGAATTTTTGAGTATTTCGACCGCAAGTGCGAGATTGAAAACCCCGAAAATCCCGTAAAACCTTCTTTACAAAACAGCTCTGTTGAGTTCTGCGACGTTCATTTTTCCTACGAAAACTGCCCCGAAACCCTAAAGGGAATAAGCTTTTTCGTGCCGAACGGCAAAATGTACGCGATAGTAGGCACTTCGGGCGCGGGCAAATCCACCGTAATAGGTATGATTCCTCGACTTTACGACGTAACCGCGGGCTGTGTTAAGGTGGCGGGTACAGACGTGCGGGATTTTGACCTCGCCTATCTTCGCACCAATATCGGAATCGTAACGCAGGACACATATTTATTCAACGGTACTATTCTTGAAAACCTTTTGTACGCAAAGCCCGACGCTACAATGAAGGAAATTGAAAACGCCTGCAAAACCGCGAATATTTACGATTTTATTATGGGACTTCCGAATAAATATGACACAGTGGTCGGCAACCGCGGCTTAAAGCTATCGGGCGGTGAAAAACAGCGGGTTTCCATAGCGCGGGTTGTGCTTAAGAACCCTAAAATACTTATCCTTGACGAGGCGACCTCCTCCCTTGATTCGATTTCCGAAAGCCTTATTCAGTCGGCGCTTAACACGGTTATGAAGAACAGAACAAGTATTGTTATTGCGCATAGGCTCTCCACCGTTATCGCCGCCGACAAAATAATGGTGCTTGAAAACGGTGAAATTACCGAAACGGGCAGACACGACGAGCTTTTGAGCCACAGCGAAAAATACAAACAGCTTTACGAAACCCAGTTTAAAAAGGTGCTTGACTATGAGCTTCACCGCGAAGAATCGTAAAAAAAATAAAATTACACCTTTTTCCCATTGACTTAAACGCGATTTAGGGGTACAATATAGTAAAGACTTCTGTACGGAGGATAATAATGGACGAGATTAAGAATAAAGAAGATTACAATCCCGATATAGTCACCCTTTCCGACGACGACGGAAAGGAATACACCTTCGAGGTGCTCGACGCTATTGAGACCGATATGGGGCGTTACCTTGCAATGCTTCCGATTTACAACGACCCTAAAGAGCAGCTTAACGACAGCGGCGAGCTGGTTATCGTAAAGGTCGGCGAGGAGGACGGCGACGAGTACTATTACGAAATCGAGGACGATGACGAGTACGAAACGGTTGCCGACGCCTTTGTCGAAAGGCTTGAGGACTTTTTTGAAATAGACAATCAGTAACCCTATGTCCTGCGCTGTTCGCGGACCGCGTCTTATATAACCCTACAACCTTTATTTTCGGGGCCAAAGCTTATACGGCGGGCTTGCAGACCTCCCGCGGCTGTGCCGAGTTCGGAAGAAGGGAGCGCGAAACCGTATAGCCGGCACCCACCTGCTTTACGCAGGTTATCTTAAGCGCATTACGGCAGGGCGGGACATCCTATTTAATACTATGGCCGCCGATTATACTCGGCGGCTGATTTTATTAAATTAATCGTTT
>JBJEOE010000054.1:0-56146 GCA_051880555.1 Acutalibacteraceae bacterium | reverse complement strand
TTTCCTTGTCAATTCCTAAGAAAAATTGCTTAATATCAAAGTTAAACTCAATTTTTAATTTATAGTCGCGGAACACATCTATCCGTTTTATCATATATGTGCTATAAAGAACTTGATAAGCGTTTTGCAGTTCTTCACGGAAAAAAGATTACAAAGAAAGCTTGTGTGGAGGCTGCGGTATTAAATAGCCTGACGCCGCTTTCCAAAGCGGAGATATGTAAAATTCTTCCCGATGTCAGCCCGACAACCGTTGAGGCCGTGCTCGGTGCAATGGTAAAAAGCGGCTCGATAAAACGAATTGGATCGTCGAGAGCATCACGGTACATTAAGTCTTAATGCCAGGTGATTTAATATCAATAGAATATTATTGCGGCGTGGCTTCACAGCCCTAAGCTTATTATTATGGACGAACCCTTTGTAGGGCTTGACCCCAAAGCCTCTCATCTTCTTAAGGAAATGATGCGTGAGGTCTGCAACGGGGCGGGGCTATCTTCTTCTCCACCCATGTGCTTTAGGTTGCCGAAAAGCTCTGCGACAAGGGGCAATTATTAAGGGCGGAAAGCTTGTCCGCTCGGGCACAATGGAGGAGGTAAAGAGGGATGACTCTTTAGAGGAAGTATTCCTCGAACTGGAGGGAGAAGTATGCTGAGCGTTCTTTTGAAAAAGCAAATGACCGAGATATTCCGCGGCTACTTCTATGACGCTAAGAAGAATAAGTCCCGCTCCAAAGCGGGAACCGCCGCATATCTCGTTCTGTTTGTGGGTATAATCGTTGGTTTGTTGGGCGGAATGCTTAAATGCCCTTTGGAGGGTGCGTTTAATGCTGTTTTATAATCGTTTTGTAAAGAGGCAGTAAAAAAGATGCCGCTTAAACGCGAGGCATAAAGCCTTATAAAAGAAGAAGCCCCGATACGCGTCTGCGCGTCGAGGCACTCGACTGTAAAGATGTAGCAAAAAAGATGCCGTTTGCGGTCGAGCCGCAAGGGTAAAAAATACCGCTGAACCCAAAGACGAATCGGGTCCAGCGGCACGCTGGTGGAGACGATGAGACTCGAACTCACTACCTCTACAATGCGAATGTAGCGCTCTACCAGATGAGCTACGCCCCCAAGTATGGATCGGTTAGGATAAGCAGTTAGTTTTTTAATCCAACGCTTACCGCAACAATACTATTTTACACGATCCAGTACTTTCTGTCAAGTGTTCTGAATGAAATTGCTGAAAAAATATGCTCTTTTTTTATAATTTCACTGTCCGAAAGGTCTGCGACCGTCCTTGCAACCTTCAAAATTCGGTCATAAGCGCGGGCGGACATACCCAAACGGTCGAAAGAGAGGCGCAGATAGTCCGATGCGGCGGAGTCCATAACGCAGTACTTTTCAAGCATAGCAGGGGTAAGCCGCGCGTTGCAGGTGACGGGCGTACCCTTGTAGCGCTCGGTCTGAAGCTTGCGCGCCCTGTTTACACGCTCCCGTATTTCGGCGGAACTCTCCTCTTTTGTGGTGGAACTAAGCTCGCTGTAATTCACGGGCGGCACCTCAACGTGCAGATCGATTCGGTCGAGCATAGGACCCGATACGCGGTTTAAATATTTCCTGACCGCATTTTGCGAGCAGGTGCACTCCTTTGTCGGGTGACCGTAAAAGCCGCAGGGACATGGGTTCATTGCGGCGACCAGCATTACCGAGCTCGGATATGTAAGGGTTCCCGCCACGCGGGAGATTGTAACCTTTCCGTCCTCAAGGGGCTGGCGCATAGCCTCCATAACGTCCCTGCGGAACTCGGGCAGCTCGTCCAAAAACAGCACACCGTTGTGGGCAAGGGAAATTTCGCCCGGTCTCGGCATAGAGCCGCCGCCCGTAAGCCCCGCGACCGATACGGTATGGTGGGGCGAGCGGAAGGGTCGGGTTTTAACAAAGGGGTTTTTCGGGTCCAACGTGCCCGCTATCGAATGGATTTTGGTGGTCTCAATGGATTCCTCAAAGGTCATTTCGGGCAAAATGGTGGGCAACCGCTTTGCAAGCATACTTTTACCCGACCCCGGAGGGCCTATAAGCAAAATATTATGTCCTCCTGCGGCGGCGATTTCCAGCGCCTTTTTCGCGGCAAGCTGACCCTTTACCTCGCTGAAATCAAGGGCGCTTGCATACTGCTCGGGCAAAATTTCGGTTTTCGGAGTTGGTTTTAGCGGCTTTTCGCCCGTTATGTGGTCGATTAACTGCCGCACGTCCTCAACACCGTAAACCTCGATACCCTCAATAACCGCCGCCTCGGCGGCGTTTTCTTTCGGAACGAACACCTTTTTTATACCGTTTTTAAGGGCGGTTATCGCTATGGCAAGCACACCGCCTGTTTTGCGGGTCTTGCCGTCAAGGGACAGCTCGCCGACAAAAATACTGTCGTCAAGCTGCGTCTTGAGCTGACCCGAAGCCTTAAGTATCGCGATAAGCACAGGCAAATCATAGATTGAGCCTTCTTTTTTAAGGTCTGCGGGGGCTAAATTGACGGTAATCCTGCCCACGGGGAACTTAAAGCCGCTGTTTTTTACCGCGGCGCGCACCCTGTCGCGGGATTCCTTAACCGTGGTGTCGGGCAGACCGACAATATCAAAGGCGGGAAGTCCTGTTGAAACGTCCGCCTCGACCTCTATCATATAGGATTCAATTCCGAAAAGCCCAACGCTTTTAAGCCTGGCAAACATAACAGAACACCCCTTTTTATGTAAAAAATTACCGTGGTACTAAATAATGATACCACAGCAATTAAAAGAATACAAGCTATATCTTTTTGCCGGTCTCCCTGTCGGTAAATACCGCCTCGTAGTCAAAGCCTAAAATATCGGCGATTTCGTTCAAATCATTTTAACCTTTCCGCTATTTCGTCGGCGGCGGCTTCGAGGTAATCGCAGGTGAAGCGCTCAAACTCGCCGTTATCTACCATAGCGGCAAGGGACGGGTCAATCGGCATTTTGCCGAGGAGCGGCACGCCGATTTCCTCCGCCACGCTCTCACTGCCCGAGCCGAACAGCTCGATTTTCTTGCCGCAGTCGGGGCAAAGCACATAGCTCATATTTTCGATAATTCCAAGCACGGGAATATTCATCATACGCGCCATATTGTAGGCTTTTTTAACGATAAGCGAAACCAGATCCTGCGGCGAGGTAACAATAACCGCGCCGTCGAGGGGAATTGTCTGGAAAACCGTAAGGGGAACGTCGCCCGTTCCGGGAGGGCAGTCGATTAACAGATAGTCAAGGTCGCCCCAGACAACGTCGGTCCAGAACTGCTTTACCGCCCCCGCGATTACGGGGCCGCGCCATAGCACGGGGGAGTCCTTTTCCTCCAGCATCATATTAATGGAAATAACCTTTATTCCCGTTTTGGTCTCGGCGGGGAGTATGCCGATTTCGTTCTGCAAAGCGCGGGAATTTACCCCAAAGGTTTTAGGGATAGACGGTCCTGTTATATCCGCGTCGAGAATACCTACGCTGTAGCCCTTGCGCCTTAGCAGTACCGCAAGCATAGAGGCGGTCATCGATTTTCCTACGCCGCCCTTGCCGCTTACAACGCCGATTACGTGCTTAATATTGTTGTATTCGCCGGTCGGTTCAATAAGGCTTTCCGGCTCGCGGGAGGAACAGCTCTCACCGCAGGAGGAGCAATCCCCCGAACAGCCGCTGTGTTTAGTTTCGGACATTTTAAAGTCTCCTTGTTTTAAATTTCCTCTATTATACCACAAAAACAGGCAATAAACAAGCCCGTTCGCGCCGAAAAAATTTTAAGTCGAAAAATGTTAAAAAAACTTGAAAAAAGACTTGACAAAACGACAATATCCCGTTATAATAAGCTTGCGAACATTTGTTCGGGAGGTTAAAATTATGACTTTTTCAATGCTTTTAAGAACTGTTTTTGAAATTTTAATGTTTGTCGCGGTTGTTTGGTGCGTCTTTCACGAGGACCGTCTCGCCGCTTTCGAGAAGCGCGTTTTCTGCGCTATTAAAAGAAGAAGGCTTAAGGTCGCGGCGTCCCGACCCACCCGGCCGCAATTAAAGGTTTTGCACGCGAAAACCCCCTATTAATGTGTAAATCCGTTTACCGCAAATTATAATTATATAATCTTACAAAACTGTAAGATTTATTCCCGAATTGTAAGGCAAAGCTATGGAAATAAGCTCCGATACGGTTTATAATTAAGGGCAGTTAAACGATTGGAGGAACAGCAATGCCTGTGTTAGAGGTAAACGATCTTAGAAAGGTATACACAACCCGCTGCGGCGTTTCCTTATTCGGGAGACGCCGTTTTATATTTTTATTATGCTCATCACAAAAAGATAGAGCGCCAGGATAAAAAACGAGAGATTAAACTGCCCCTTAAAGCAGAGGATTATCGCCGTTATAAGCGATGCCGCCGCGACGGAAAAATTTATAATCCGCATAATAAGTCCCGCGCGGGACGGCTCGGCTTTGCGGCAGATGAGATTGAAAAGCACCGTGCCGCCGTCAAGCCCCGTTACGGGTATGAGGTTGAAAACCCCGATAAGCAGGTTGATAAGCCCCACGGTCAGATAACCCTCGTTCCCGAAGGCGAGATAATTCACAAAAAGTGTTCCGAACATCAATAGGTTCACTGCGGGGCCGCAAAGGGCGATAATAATTTCGTGCTTTCCTCCGCTCCCGATTTTGGTCGTAATCTCAACCGCGGCGGGAACAAGCCGCACCCGCTTTGGCGCGCAGTCAAGAATCCACATTGCGACAAGATGACCCAACTCATGTATTAAAACCGCAAAGAAAAGGGGCAGAATAAAGCCCGTCCTGTCAAAGGCGAGCATTGCGGTAATAACCGCCGCAAAAAGAAAGGAAATGTAAAATTCCGTTCCGAAAAGTCTAAATCTCATCTGATTCACCGCCTGTTTCCATTACCTCGTTTATATCGGTTTCGGCGCAGATGTCAGCGGTATACCATTCCTTAAGGTCTCTATATGTACCTTTAAAAAAATATTTTACGGTGAGAACCGATAAAAGTATAACCGCCGTGACAATCGCTTGGGTGATAATTATGCCGAATACTCCGTGACTTTTGGGCTTTAAAAAATCCTTTTCGTCCATTGCGCGTTACTCCTTGTAGAAAACGGTTAAATGTGCTATACTATTATTATATTTTTTGCTTGGAGGATATTATGCCTTTTTTACCTATAACCGTCAAGGAAATGCGGCAGTACGGCTGGGAACAGCCCGATATTGTAATAGTCACGGGGGACGCGTATGTCGATCACCCCAGCTTCGGCACGGCTATAATCTCGCGGGTGCTGGAGCATGCGGGGTATAAGGTCTGCATTATCCCTCAGCCCCAAAACGATAAGGATTTTAAGCGATTCGGAAGTCCCCGACTTGCCTTTTTGGTGAACAGCGGCAATATTGATTCAATGGTCGCCCATTACACCGCCGCCAAAAAGCGGAGAAGTGACGACGCCTATACCGCAGGCGGCAGGTCGGGCAGTCGCCCCGACAGGGCGGTTACGGTCTACACAAAAAGGCTTAAAAGCCTTTTTCCCGATACCCCCGTCTGCATAGGCGGGCTTGAAGCCTCCCTGCGCCGCTTTGCCCATTACGACTACTGGGACGACAGGGTGCGCCCCTCGGTGCTTATCGAATCGGGCGCGGATCTGCTTATGTACGGTATGGGGGAAAAGCACGTTGTCGAGATTGCCGACAGACTTGCGGCGGGGGAGGATATTTCCGATCTTACCGATATTTTGGGTACATGCTACGCGGTAAACGCCGCCGACTACACCCCGATTGCGGGGGCGCAGGAGTGCGCCGCCTTTGAGCTTGTACAGGTTCCCGACGAAAAGGGCAAGCGGCTTTACGCAAAAGCCTGCAAAATTCAGCAGACCGAGCATGACGCGGTGCGCGGCAGAACTGTAATACAGCGCCACGGGGAAAAACTGGTAGTACAAAATCCCCCAATGCCGCCCCTTAGTACGGCGGAGATGGACGAGGTCTACGGACTTCCCTTTATGCGCAACTATCACCCGAGCTACGAGGCGCTTGGCGGTGTGCCCGGTATAAAGGAGGTAAAATTCTCCCTTATTCACAACCGCGGTTGCTTCGGTGCCTGCAATTTCTGCTCGATTGCCTTTCATCAGGGACGGCAGATTTCAGTGAGAAGTCACGAATCGGTAATAAAAGAGGCAAGGCTGTTAACCGAAATGCCCGATTTTAAGGGCTATATCCACGACGTAGGAGGACCTACTGCCAATTTTAGACGGACATCCTGTGACGGTCAGCTTAAAAAGGGGCTGTGTCCCGACAAAAAGTGTCTTGCTCCCACGGTTTGCCCCGCAGTCAAGGTCACTCATGAGGATTATTTGTCACTTTTGCGGGAGCTTCGCGCCCTGCCTAAAATTAAAAAGGTCTTTATCCGCTCGGGAATTCGGTTTGATTATCTTATCTCCGACCAAAACGAGGAGTTTTTCAAGGAGCTTGTTAATCACCACATAAGCGGACAGCTAAAGGTCGCGCCCGAGCATTGCTCCAACCGTGTGCTTAAAAAAATGGGTAAGCCTCCGATTGAGGTCTACAATAAATTTGAAAAGCGGTTTTATGAGCTTACCGAGAGCGTGGGCAAAAAGCAGTATTTAGTGCCGTATCTTATGTCTTCGCACCCCGGAAGCACCAAAAAGGACGCTATAGAGCTTGCGGTCTTCCTAAAAAAGCACGGTCTTCACCCCGAGCAGGTGCAGGATTTTTACCCCACGCCCGGTACGGTCTCGACCTGTATGTTTTACACGGGGCTTGACCCAGACACTATGGAGCCTGTTTACGTTCCCCGCACCGAGAGGGAAAAGGCGGAGCAGAGGGCGCTTTTGCAGTACTTCAAGCCCGAAAACCGCCCGCTTGTGCTTTCCGCGCTTAAAAAAGAGGGCAGGTTCGACCTTATCGGAACAGGTCCCAACTGCCTTGTCGCGCCCGATAAGCGCGAAGATAACCGCACGGCGAAAAAGCCTAAAAAGAAAATCAGAAATATTCATAAGCCGAAAAAATAGCTCCGCGAAACAGGCGGAGCTACAAGCAGTGGAGAATGTTTATAACAGATTTTTAACGCGAGAGGAAAAACTAAAAAAAGAATAGCCTCAACTACGCGTTTGCGTGTCGAGGCACTCGACTGGAGCGGATAATGGGAGTCGAACCCACCTATTCAGCTTGGGAAGCTAATGTTCTACCGATAAACTATATCCGCATTTTTTATATTATACCACATTCCTTGTTTATTTTCAAGCGTTTAATTTAAGATTTTCAAAAAACATTGTAACGCTAAAATAGCTCTAATTAAAAAATAAATTTTATTATTGACATTTAATCCTTATTAGTATATAATATCATTAAGAAAAACATCGGAGATTTAGGAAAATGGTAAAGCGAAATACAATTCAGCGCGCCCTGGTTTTGGAGACGGTGAATAAATTGCAAAATCACGCCACGGCGGATGAAATATATGAAGCAATTATCAGCGAACACCCGAATATCAGCCGAGCGACCGTATACCGCAATCTTAAGCTGCTCTCTGAAATGGGGGAAATACGCAGGCTGGAGATTCCGGGGGGTCCTGACCGTTTCGACCACCGCGTTCACAAGCACTGTCACGTAAAGTGCGAAAAATGCGGCAGGCTCTTCGATGTGGATATGGACTATATTTCGGGTCTTGAAAACAATATAAGGGATTCCCGCGGCTTCGATTTTACAGGCTACGATATTATTTTTCGCGGGATATGCCCCGAATGTAAAGAGAAGCCGAAAGACTGATATATCTTAGGAAAAAGCGCGGAAACGAGCGTTTTCAAATAAAAAATATATGAGGAGGATTATTATGAGAAGTATTGCTAAATTGGATTTACAGTACGCACACCGCTTTTACGGCTTTAAGGGAGAGGCGCAGTATCTGCACGGACACACAGGCGTTTTGACCATTGAGGTTGAGGACGCGGTCGAGCCCGGGGTAAATATGGTTTTCCCCTGCAATGAAATTCAAAAAACCGCGTGGGAGGTTTTGAAAAATTTCGATCACGCGCTGGTACTAAGAGAAGACGACCCGTTGCTCCCCGCTATTCTGAAGGTTTATGAGGAGCAGGGAATTAAGGACGGCGCTCCGACAAATAAGATGAAGGGTCCCGCATTTAAAACCGAGCTTGCCACGGCTTACCCCGATTGCCGTCTGGTAGTCACAAAGGAAACAATGACCGTTGAGGGAATGATTAAGATAGTTTACGACCTCTTAAAGGATAAGCTGAATATCGCAAAGCTTACCTTTACAAGCGGCGTTAACGCGGCGACGCAGGAATACAAGCCCGAGAAAACCGTAGACCGCTGTCCGTTATGCGGAATAGCCCTTAACGAAAACGGCGTATGTCCGAAGTGCGGATATAAAAAGAAATAATTAAATCGGAAAGCTCTTAAAAACAACAGAGGTGCGACATTATGCCGCACCTCTGTTCATTGTGTTAAGGTTATTTAATTTCATAGCCGCCTACGGGACGGATGTTAAGCACACAGCAAGAACCCTCGCCGAAGACCTTTTCTATCATTTCCTTGTAGCTGTCAAGCTGTTCTGAGGGTATGTAGCACTGAATTGTTCCCGCAAAGCCGCCGCCGTGTACCCTGCACGCGCCCTTGCCGCCTAAGAACTGCTTTGTAAGCGCCAGCGCTAAGGGGAGACCCTGCTCGGCAACATTGGAATTTGAGTAGAGGTTCTGCAAATAATCGTAGGAGGACTCGCCCGACTCGTTGACAAGCTTTAAGAATCCTTCAAAATCGCCCGCCTTAAGCGCCGCCTTCTGACCCTCAACACGCTTCTGCTCGTTAAAGAAGTGGAATCCGCGGAGAATTGCGCGGTCGCCGCACTCCTTGCGGAGAGCCGCAAGAGAGGAATAATACTTACCCTCGTCCGCGTCGCGCAAGAAATCTACGCCTAATGCGTTGCTAAGCTTTTTGCACTCAATAGTAATATCGGCGTAATCCTGCGTTAAATCGGCGTGGTTGCCGCCGGTGTCAACAACGCAGAGGGTGTAGCCGAACGCGTGAATATCAAGGTTGATTTTCTCGGTTATCGGATTTTCGGGATTGTTGAAATCGGCGTAGGTGAAGCCGCCTAAGGAGCTTGCCATCTGGTCGAGCAGACCGCAGGGCTTGCCGAAATACTCGCGCTCGGCGTACTGACCGATTTTAGCAACCGTGATTTCGTCCGCCTTATTATCAAAGAACATACCGTTAATAATTGTGCCGACCAGCACCTCAAACGCCGCCGAGGAAGAAAGTCCCGAGCCCTTTAATACGTTAGAGGTTGTGTAGGCGTTAAATCCCGAAACGGGAGCGCCAAGCGCCTTAAAGCGGGCGCATACTCCGCGGATAAGCGCCGAGGCTCTGCCGCTTTCGGCTGGGTTAATGTCGGTATCGTTAATATCTATAACGTCCATATCATAGCCCTCGGACTTGATACGGATTTTGCCGTCTGTGTTGGGGGAGACAACGGCGATAACGTCAAGATTTACGCCGCCCGCCAAAACACAGCCGTGCTGGTGGTCGGTGTGGTTGCCGCCTATCTCGGTTCTTCCGGGGGCGGAGAAAAGACGTATTCCGTCCTCCTCGCTGTAAAGCTCCTTAAAGCTGTCGCAAGCCTTTAAATAGCGCTCGCGCGCCGACTTTGCACAGCCGTAAAGCATAGAAAAGCTATTATCAAAGCCGCCGTTTTCGATTTTGCTCTTAATCTCGGTAAAGGTCATAGAAAATCCTCCGTAAAATTATTTTGAAATTATCGCCAGCGTGTCTCTTGCAATAGCAAGCTCCTCGTTGGTGGGTATAACGTATACGTTAACGCGGCTGTCGTCGGTGGAGATTTTAACCTCTTTGCCGCGAATCAGATTCTTCTCCCCGTCAAGCTTAACGCCGACAAAGCCTAAGTTGTCGCAGACATATTTGCGAAGGTCGGGGTCGTTCTCGCCGATACCGCCTGTAAAGGCGATTGCGTCGATTCCGTTCATCGCGGCGATGTAAGAGCCTACAAACTTAAGTATTTCATATCTCTGCATCTCAACCGCGAGCTGAGCGCGTTTGTTGCCTGCCTCTGCCGCCGCGGCAATGTCGCGGTTATCGTTCGATACGCCCGAAATTCCCAGCATACCCGACTCCTTGTTGCAGATGCGGTTTACGTCGGCAGGAGAAAGATTCTCCTTCTCGGCAATGTATGTAAGGGCAGAGGGGTCAACGGTTCCCGAGCGGGTGCCCATCATAAAGCCGTCAAGCGGGGTAAAGCCCATGGAGGTGTCAACGCAGACTCCGTCCTTAATGGCGGTAATCGAACAGCCGTTGCCCAAGTGGCAGGTGATGATTTTAATATCCTTTTTGTCCTTATTTTCAAGGGCGGCGACGCGGTCGCTTACAAAGCGGTGGGAGGTGCCGTGAGCGCCGTATCTGCGAACGCCGTATTTCTCGTAATATTCATAGGGCAGGGGATACATATAAGCCTTTGCGGGCATTGTCTGGTGGAAGGAGGTGTCGAATACGGCAACCTGAGGAATTTGCTCACCGAAGGTTTTAATGCAGGCGCGGATTGCAAGAACGTGAGCAGGGTTGTGAAGGGGAGCTAATGCGCCCAGCTCCTCGATTTTTTGGAGCGCGTCGGTGGTGATAAGGCAGGATTCGGGGAAAATACTGCCGCCCTGAACTATGCGGTGACCGATAGCCGAAATCTCGTCAAACGAATCGATAACCTTAGCCTCGCTCTTTGTAAGGGCGTAAACCACCGCCTCGAACGCCTCGCTATGGGTCGGCATAGGAGTGTCCGCTGAATAGGTGCGGCCGTCCGCCGCCTTGTGGGAAATCGCGCCGCTTACACCGATGCGCTCGCAAAGACCCTTAGCCAATACCTGCTCGTTCTCCATATCGATAAGCTGATACTTGAGAGACGAGCTTCCTGCGTTTACAACAAAAATCTTCATTTTAACTTCCTCCGAAATAAAAATTAAAGAAACTTAATTTTTTATTGAAAAATGTTCCTTAATTAATGTATAATATAATTATTGTACTTTATATTAAGCGGTTTTTCAAGTTTTTTTTGAAAAGAAGTGAGAATTTGTCTGTAACGGGTATAATAGCGGAATTTAACCCCCTGCACACGGGGCACGCGCTGCTCCTTAAAAAGGCTAAGGAGCGGGGTACTGCGGTGGCGGTAATAAGCGGGAATTTTGTCCAGCGCGGCGACCTTGCAATAGTCGAAAAGCGCATAAGGGCAAGGGCGGCGCTGATAAGCGGCGCGGATTTAGTGCTGGAGCTACCCGTCGCATATTCAATGTCCACCGCTCAGAATTTTGCCTTGGGCGGGGTTGCCGCGCTAAAGGCGGCGGGCTGTGATTCCCTGCTTTTCGGCAGTGAGAGCGGCGATATTACCGAGCTTACCGCCGCCTGCGAAATTCTTAACACAAAGGAATTTTCCGAACGGCTTAACGGTCGGCTTTCCACGGGAATGACCTTTGCCGCCGCGCGGGAGAGGGCGGCGTGCGATTTAGGTCTTAAAAGCGGAGTGCTTTCGGGGGCTAATAACAACCTCGCGGTAGAGTATATGACGGCGGCTCGTAATATAGGGGCGAAATTTCAGTTTGTAACCGTAAAGAGGCAGGGCGCGGGTCACGATTCGTCTGAGGCGTCGGGCGGGTTTGCCTCCGCTTCGCTGCTTAGGGAACGGCTTTTGTCGGGCAATTATGAGTTTTGTAAGGATTATATCCCGGAAAATATCTTTTCGCTTTTCGCGCGTGAAAATATCGCTGATATAAGACGAATTGAAAAGGCGGTGCTGGCGGTGCTCAGAACCCGCACTCTAAGCGAGCTTAAAAATCTTCCCGATATAAGCGAGGGACTGGAAAATAAGTTTTTTTCCGCAATAAGGGTTGCAACAGACCTCTATGACCTGTATAATAGGGTTAAGGTTAAGCGTTATACGCTGGCGAGAATAAGGCGGCTTGCGCTGTCTGCCTTTATCGGGCTTGACGGTACGTTTTTTATGAAACAGCCGCCCTATATAAGGGTGCTGGGCTTTAACGAGCGTGGAGCGGCATTGCTTAAAGAAAGGTCGGGCGATTCACCGGTTCCGCTTATAACAAGGGTTTCGCAAATTAAGGACCTGCCCGAGACGGCGCATAAGCTTTTTGAAGCGGAGTGCAGAGCCACCGACCTTTTTGCCCTTGCCCTGCCCGAAATTGTCCCCTGCGGTCTTGAATATACCGCAAAAATAATTAAAACGGAGTGAAAGAAAATGGTAAGCACAACAATCATCGAGTCATTTAAGGATTACGGAAAATGCCTTTGCATTTCAAACGGCGTAATCGAGGCGTATGTAACTATAGATATAGGCCCTCGCATTATCCGTTTCGGCTATGTTGACGGGCAGAACATACTCTGCAGTAACAGAAAGGCGTTCGGTCCCAAGGATGATAAAGAATTTACCGACTATTTCGGCGAGGGCAAGCGTTGGGAAAACCTCGGCGGTCACAGAATCTGGGTTTCGCCCGAGTCCTACCCCGAAACCTACTACCCCGACCTTGAGCCCGTAAATTATGAGCTTACCGAGTACGGCGCGGTTTTCACCCCCGCACCCGAAAAGGAAAACGGCTTTGCAAAGAGCCTTGAAATCAAAATGGATCCCGACGACGCGAATATGCAGGTCACAATGAAGGTCAAGAATATTTCGGACAGCGACAAAACCTTCTCTGTCTGGGGACTTTCGGTTTCCGAAAAGGGCGGTACGCTTGTTATCCCGATGAACACCAATGATACGGGACTTCTTTCCAACCGTATAATCTCGGTCTGGCCCTACACCGATATGAGCAACGACCGCATTTACTGGGGCAGCCGTTATGTTACACTTCGTCAGGACGATAAGTACGAGCAGCCTATTAAGCTCGGCTTCGACCTTAACTGCGGAACGGTTTATTACTGCTTGAACGACGATATTTTCCGCAAAAGCTTTGACACTAAGCACCCCACTGCCGCGTATCCCGACGGCGGCTGTTCCTTTGAGACCTACACCAATGACAGTATGATTGAGGTAGAATCTTTAAGCGAGTTTAAAACGGTAAAATCTGGCGAGGTTTCCGAGCTTACCGAGAGCTGGTCGCTCTGCAAAAAGCCCTGCGAGGTAGACTTTAGAAACGACGAATCTATTGATAATCTGCTTGCGAAAATCTGATTAATTCGGAATACGGAATGCGGAATTAAATTATTTAAATCGTAGGGCGGGGGCTTGTCTCCCGCCGTCTAATGTCTAACGTCTACAATCTAACGTCTAAAAATTAACAGCCAGTTAAAAAAACACACGCCTTTTTATGGTAAAATAGAAAAATAAATAAAATGAAAAGAGGGACGAAATGAGCGGAAAGTCAGGAAACGATTATAACGCGATAACGCCGGAAATTTTGAAATATTCCGATTACTGCACGGGCAACTGCCGCATTGAGCCGCAGCTTTATAATGAACACAAGGTGAATAGGGGTCTTCGCGATTTAAATGGCAAGGGCGTGCTTACGGGTCTTACCGAAATATCGGAGATTGTCTCCAAAAAGGTGGTTGACGGCGAGGAGGTGCCCTGCCCGGGTAAGCTGTATTACAGGGGCTATGACGTCGAAAGTCTGGTCGAGGGCTTTATAAGGGATAATCGCTTCGGCTTTGAGGAAATAACCTATCTCCTTTTGTTCGGAAGACTGCCAAACGAGGCTGAGCTTACCGAGTTTAAGGGCGTTCTTTCGTCCTACCGCACTCTGCCCGGCTCCTTTGTGCGGGATATAATTATGAAAGCGCCGTCGGCGGATATGATGAACTCCCTCGCAAGGAGCGTTTTGACCCTTTATTCCTACGATGAAAAGGCGGACTGCACCGATATTCCAAATGTCTTGCGCCAATGCTTACAGCTTATAGCGCGCTTTCCGTCCCTTTCGGTTTACGGCTACCATTCATATAATTATTATATTAAGGGGAGCGACAGCTTTTTCATTCATGAGCCGCGCCCCGAGCTTTCCACCGCGGAAAATATATTATATATGTTAAGGCTTGACGGCAAGTACACCCCGCTTGAGGCAAGGGTGCTTGATACCGCATTGGTGCTTCACGCCGAGCACGGCGGCGGTAACAACTCCACCTTTACGACCCACGTTGTTTCTTCCTCGGGAACCGACACCTATTCGGCAATCGCGGCGGCGCTCGGCTCTCTTAAGGGACCAAAGCACGGCGGCGCTAATATTAAGGTATGCGCTATGTTTGACGATATTAAGGCGAATGTTAAGGACTGGGAGGACGAGGAGGAGGTCGCCGCCTATCTTAAGAAGATTCTCCATAAGGAGACCTTTGACAAGGCGGGACTTATTTACGGCATAGGCCACGCCGTGTATTCGGTTTCCGACCCGCGCGCCATGGTGCTAAAAAGCTTTGTTAAAAGCCTATCCGAGGAAAAGGGACTTGAAAAGGAATACGGGCTTTACAGCCTTGTCGAAACCCTTGCGCCGCAGATTATCGCGGGGGAGCGCAAGATGTACAAGGGTGTAAGCATTAATGTAGATTTTTACAGTGGCTTTGTTTATGATATGTTAGGACTTCCGCACGAGCTTTATACCCCGCTTTTCGCAATTGCGCGCATAGCCGGCTGGAGCGCCCACCGTATTGAGGAGCTTATTAACGCGGGTAAAATAATCCGCCCCGCCTATAAAAGCGTTCAGCCGCGCCGCGAGTATATTAAAATGGCGGACAGGTAAATTTATTAATGAATAATGAATGATGAATAAATAATAATGAATAATTATTACGTAGGGGGCTGTCGCATTAAGGTAAAATTGCGTAAATAATAGTCCCCTCCCGTAAGGCTTGGGAGGCGTTTTTGAACAAAATGCTTTAAACGCGACAACCCCGTTTATCCAATCTCAAGAATCCAAAACAAAAAATGCTTGACTTTTAAAAATACTGCTGATATAATAGGAAAATCGATTAAATGTATCGTGGCAATATATGGATGATATGAAACTATATATTGACATTTGTGCCCACACAATGCGGTTTAGTT
This sequence comes from Acutalibacteraceae bacterium, assembly GCA_051880555.1. Lineage (GTDB taxonomy): Bacteria > Bacillota > Clostridia > Oscillospirales > Acutalibacteraceae > UBA737. The sequence goes on along the minus strand of JBJEOE010000054.1, from coordinate 41,053 downwards.
TCAACAATTTGTGTTATTTGACTATTTGCATAAAAAAAGGAAAAAAACTTTTATCCGAAAAGCAGTGTTTTGGCAATACTAACACTTGAAATTTTTGAAAAATAATGTTATTATTAACTTAAATCTGAGAGGCAATCTGCCTTTTCGGAATTGCGTATGTCTCTGGGGGAGACAAAAAAATTAGGCGAAAGCCGGTTAGGAGAAAAATTATGAAAAAGATTTGGCAAAAATCTCTTGCGTCAATGGTTTCGGCAGCCTTGTGCTTAACCGCGTTTGTCGGCTGTCTTACCGTTAACGCTGCTGACTACCAAGGCACAGTCACATCAGAGGGTGCTTCGGTTACAACCGAGGAAGCTCAGGCAACAGTAACCCTTACACTTTCATCAACCTCAAAGGCAATGAATGTTGCCGCTATCAAGGTTTCAACCAAATACGGTGCGCTCGCTTCGGTAGGATTAGTTGAAAATAAAGATGATAATTACAAGATCGAAAAAGAGGGCATAGATCTTGCTTCCGGTAAGCTCTTTGTTGAAGCAATAGGCAATAATGAAGGCTTTACCACCGCTGATGTTGTTCTTACCTTTAATAAGGCAGAAAAAATTGGTGAGGGCACATATCCTGTCGAAGTTTTGGCATTCGCCGGCGACACAGCAGCTTCTTGGGATGAAAAGACTATTAACCTCGCCGTAGACGGTGCTATTAATATTACTGTTACGTCTTCTCACACCCATGTATATGATACGCTGAAGAATGACGAGACCAATCACTGGTATGAATGTGAATGCGGTAAAACAAACGGTCTTGAAGCTCATACCTATGGTGCCGGTGTTGTTACCAAGCAACCCACAACTACAACTACAGGCGTAATGACCTATACTTGTTCTACTTGCGGATATGTTAAGACTGAAGATATAGCTATACCGGAAGATGCCGGCACAGCAATAACATTTAAGGGCGACATTAATGTTTCTTCTGTTGTAGGCGCTTCAATCACTTTATCTACTAAACAGATGAGAACAAAGTATGGCGATGCCAGTTCTTATTTTATAGTTGCTGAATATCAGAAGTATGGCGATGGCTATATGCTTACACCTAAGAGTGTTAAACTTACAGCAGCTGATAGAATAGCTGATAGTTCCACTGCAAATAAAGATGTTTTATTATTCAAAGATGTAGCACTTTATGAGATGACCTTAGACTTCACACTTACCGCTTACTTCAAAAACGGCGACGGAGTAGTTGTGGGTTATAAAACTGTAACAACAAACATCGCTGATATGGCATTATCATATGCTCCTACTGCAGGTAGTAATCTATTAACTGCTCTTGCTGATATGTGTAATTACGGTGCAGCCGCACAAGAATATTTTGCAGCACAGAATGCCGAAAGCGATATTTGTAATGCTGTTCTGCCGACAACAATTTTTGCCGATTATATGGGTAATGCAAGCTCTACTGACGGTATGCCTGCGGCAGGTTCTTATAACAATGATAAATCTTCAAATAAGGTTGTTTCTACTACCGGATTTGTTTCGGCTGGTCAGACATTAAATCTTGCAGCTTCAAACCAGATTCAGTATACACTTCGTTATGACAACTATGATTTCAAAGATGTTGAAATTAAAGTTCATTACGAAGATTCACTTGCCGGACATAAGGAAGTAGTATTAACAGAAGCCGATCTTAAAGCTAACGGTACTGCCGGTAACGGTCAGCCCAAATATCTATATTACTTTACCGACCTTGCCCTTTACGATTGCGATACAACCGTTACAATGGATATGTATTACAAGGGCAACTTAGAGTTAACAAGTGTATATTCGTTAGGTAACTTTGTAAATTCAAACTTGTCGAACGCTCAGTTAGGCTCGGTTTTGACTTATATGGAGTTATTCTCAAATTCTGCTGGTGTTGCTCTTACATTGCCTTCAAGGTGGTAATATCTTATATTTACTAATTTTTAAACAGAGGTGATAAAGGTGAGAGCAGAGTTAGAAATTGTAAAGTTCAGTTCCGAAGACGTTCTTACAGTAACTTCAGGCAAATGTGCCATCATCGGTAATTTCGTCGACACATGTGACCCGGAGGCTGAATAATTACTTAGTGAAAAATGGGAAAGCTTATGCTTTCCCATTTAATATATATAAAGGATAATGTTATGAAGTTAATTTCAAGTTTCAATGAAATATTGTCAAAAGTAATTGGTCCGCAGAGTATTGACCCTGATTCAAAATACCGTCTTGCTAATTATACATTTAAGGTATCATATAACGGAAATATGTTATTATATAATAATATTTCAAAGAAATTATACTTGTTAAATAACGATGAAATTGCAGCGCTTGATAATTTACGTGAACCTGATTTTGAATTGCTCAAGCCGTTATTACTTGACTGGACATTGGTAAAGGACGATTTTAACGATACAGCTTTTTCTGATCAGGCACGGTGGCTTTATTCTGCGTATTTTAGAAAGTTTGAGCGCCCTAATTTTATAATTTTTACCACCACAAAGTGCAACGCAAGATGTTATTACTGCTTTGAACACGGTCAAACACGAATAGATATGAGCGAAAAAACTGCCGAGGATGTTGCGGATTATATAATTAAAAATGCTCCTGATAAAAAGGTTTATATTAAATGGTTTGGCGGCGAACCGCTGTACAATGAAAAAGTAATTGATATAATTTGCGGCAGGCTTCAAGCTGCAGGCGTTAAATACGATACAAATATAACAACTAACGGTTATTTATTTGATGAAAAAATGATTGAGAAGGCAGTCTCCAAATGGAATTTACATTCCGCTGTTATTACCTTGGACGGTACAGAAGATAAATACAATAAAATTAAAAATTATATTTATCAAACAGGCAATCCTTTTCAGCGCGTTATAAGCAATATTGCTCAATTAATTGATAATGGAATCAGAGTTGCTATAAGGCTTAACATTAGTCTTGAAAATTATGAAGATATAAAGCAACTTATTATATATCTTAAAGATAGGTTTCATGCCAATGAAATGTTAAGTATTATACCTATCGCGCTTTATGACCTTGACGGCACGCGTTCCGAAAACGAGCACAGATTATTTGACGGGATTATAGAAGAGATAGAAAAAATGGTATCAGAAGATAAATACCGAAAGAATAATTTAAAAGTATTTTCGGATTTAGGTACTCGTTGTATGGCTGAGTTGGATAGCTGCAAGCTTATTTCTCCGATAGGTCAGCTTGGTACTTGCGAGCATTTTTCCGAGGGCGAAATGATGTATGGCAGTATTTATTCCGATGAAGAAAATTCCGAAATCAAAAACTACTTCAAACACAGAGAAGTATTGGATATATGCTATACCTGTCCGCTTTACGCTAATTGCGGCGGAATGGGCAGATGTCCTTCACAAACCAGAAAATGCTGTCCCGAGGTTCAAAAAAATCGGCTTCGTTCTTTATACAATGCAATAATCGCAACTTATGAGCAATATCTCAATAACGGTGAAATCACTATTACCCAATAGGCTTCCATGAATTTTCACAAATAATGAAAAGGAGAAAAAACTTGATAACACGTTATGCAAAAATTGCAGGCTTTAATGTTCGGGTAGACAGCTTGTTTGAAATTGCAGATTTTGAAACACCGCTTACTGATGACATTGTACCCGATATTACAATATCTGTATCTGGGCAGGATATTGATGATTTTAGATGCCGTTTTAATCCCAATACTTCAAAATTCAGTTGTGCATGGGGAATTGTGTTAGAAAAATTATCGGAATGGCTTCCGTCTCAAAATGCCTTTCTCCTTCATTCGGCAACCTTTGATATTGACGGTGTGGGAGTGGCGTTTTCCGCAAGAAGCGGAACGGGTAAGACCACGCATATGCTTTTATGGCAGCAGCTTTTAGGTGATAGATTTACGGTTGTTAACGGTGACAAGCCGATTGTAAGATTTTTTGATGATGAGCCTAACATTCCCTTTGCCTATGGAACTCCATGGAGCGGTAAAGAACGGTTTGGGTCTGATATGCGCACACCGCTGAAGCACATCTGTTTTATCGAGCGTAGCGAAACTAACTACGTTACAAAGCTTGAAAAATCAGACGCAGTAAATCTGATTATAAAGCAGGTCTATTTGCCGCGCGATCCAATTGCGGTCGGCAATACTATGTGCCTTGTTGATAAACTATTGTCAACCTGTGATTTATGGACAATACATTGCAATATGGAACTCAATGCGGCAAAGATTGCGTATGAGTCAATATTTGCTTAGATGATATTCGATTGATATTTTTGTATGGAGAAAGTATATATGATGTATATAGACGAAAAATTTAAGGATGAAAATCCGGAAATTACAGTTAAGAAAATCATAGAAAAATTAGATTCTATCGGAATTGAAATTAAGGAAAAATGGAACGATTCCAGGATTGAAAACTGCTGTAGTCTAAGGGTAACAGTCGGTGGTGCAATTCCGGGAACAAACGGAAAAGGAGTTACCAAAGAATTAGCAAGAGCCAGCGCTTACGGTGAGTTTATGGAAAGACTCCAAAGCGGATTGTTTTTTTACAAATATCAATCTTTTGAAAACGATGATACCGTATATCTTCAATCATTTGCACCTGACAAGCGCTATATGACAAAATCCGAGCTTTTGGAAAACAGCGAATGGATGGAACCTCTTGTAAAGCGTTACGGAGTTTCAAAAGAAAATATTGCTGATCAATGTCAAATTTACGCATGCTCTGAAAAAATCCTGACATTACCCTATTACAGTATTTTTGAAGATAAATATGTTTATTTGCCCGCCGCTTTTATAGAACATATTTATTCTGCGAACGGCTGTTGCGTGGGAAATACAAGAGAAGAAGCTTGGGTACATGCTCTTTCTGAAATATTTGAAAGACATTCAAATATCGAAGTAATTAAAAGCGGAAAACCCGCTCCGGTCATTCCGCGCGAGAAATTGAAAAATTTCAAAACAGTTAATGCGATTTTAAAGAAAATAGATGATGAGGGAATTTATGATGTAGAGGTTTTAGATTATTCCTGTGGTAAAAAATTCCCGGTTATAGCAACAAGAATCATCAATAAAAAGACCAAAGGATATTTGGTAAATGTGGGCGCGGACCCTGTCTTTGAAATTGCTGTTGAACGTACGTTGACGGAGATTTTTCAGGGGAGAAACTTAGATAATTTCACCTCAGAACATAATGGAGAGATTTTGAATAAAGTAAGCGATATTAATATTGCCGACAATATAATAAATCAGCTCGAAAAGGGAAACGGTCTTTATACGGCGGACTTTTTTTCAGACAATTCTCAAGAAAACGAACAAACAGATTTATTTCCTGACAACGGCGGAAAAACAAATGCTGAATTGTTAAAGCAAGTTCTTGAATTATATAAAGGTTTAAATTTGCCGGTTTATGTACGCAACAATTCGTTTTTGGGATTCCCATGTTATAAATTTATTATTCCCGGATATTCGGAATCAAGAGGAGAACGACTCAAGGAAACGATACCTACTTATTATTTTGCGGATCGCGCGGCTAAGACATTGCGCAATATTAAAGCGGCAGATACGGCGCAATTAAGCGAACTACTAATGTATCATAATATGATTGGGAACTTTATCAGCAAAAGATATAATTTAGTTTATCTTTCCGGGCTTCCTATTACTTCTATGACCTGGAATCTTAGTCTGATACATTTTGCTTACGCCGCTTTAAAGCTGAAAAACTATAAACTGTTTGATTCATATATCAGCGCAGCGATAAATCTAACCCCTGAAGGTGATGACAAGGATTATCTTATGGCGGTTAAGCAATGGGTGAGCTTAGAAAGCGGAGGCGTTTCAAGGGAAATTTCTTTAACCGTATTAAAAAAATTTTATTTTGAAAATACAGTTAAGCGCTTAGAAAAAAATTTAAAAGCAGAATCGCTGTTGGATGAATTTTTGATTGAGTGTGTCGATTGCTCAAAATGTAAATATAAAGACGGCTGTTGTTATGAGCGAATTCGCGAAATCATCAAAAACGCAGGGAAAGAATATAAAAAATTTACAGATGGTCAAGCTAAAAGCAATTTCATATTTTAATTAACAAACACACATGAGAAAGACAAAGGGGACGATGTCCACATCGTCCCGTTTTATTTATAATTGACAAGCAATTCCAAATAGTGTACAATAATTACGGCGCTTCGGCGCTCTTAAAGGCGGCCATTCACGGTAGGCGGTTAAGTCTTGCTCCTGAACGGGGGTGTTGCTTATGGAACAGGCGGCATATATAATTTTAATTATTATATTCGCCACAGGCTACATATTAGCAATAAAAAAGAAATAACCGCCCTGTCTGCCAACGAAGCGGTTAAATCTTTTTAACTATATTCTTCGGGGCTAACCGTCTATCGGTTGCCTTTCTGTTTTTATTATAACATATAATAATAATTTGTCAAGCAAAAGGAGCAGTAGTTATGAAGCTAAAATACAATTTTGTAACAAACGAGGTCGCGGACAAAATCGTTGCGGTTGCCGTGGGTGACGACCTTGAAAAATTCAACGGATTCATTAAAATGAACGACGTGGGCGCGTACATTTTTAATATGCTTAAAAACGACGTTACCGAGGACGAGATTGTCGCGGCTATGCAAAAGGATTTTGAGGACGCAACCGAGGAGGAAATCCGCGAGGCTGTTAAGGAGTTTACCGATAAGCTTAAAGAATCGGATGTGATTGAATAATGGCAGAGGCGGACCTTAAAAGCGTCGAAAAGCTGCTTGAAACTCAGGACGAGGTTATGACCCGCACTCGCGGGATAAGTATGCGCCCGTTGCTTCGGCAGGGGCGCGATGTTGTGGTTATAAAAAAGCCGCAGTTTCCGCTAAAGGTGGGGGACGCGCCGGTTTACCGCGTTAAAGCCAAAAAGGAGCTGGTGCTCCACCGCATTTTAAAGGTGCGCAGGGACGGAGTTTATATAATCCGCGGAGATAACCTTTTTTCTAAGGAATATGTAAAAGAGGAGCAGATTGTCGGCGTTATGACCGCCTTTTACAGGGAGGGTAAATACTGCGACTGCTCTAAAAGCCGCGCGTATAGGGCGTATATCTTTTTAAATAGGGTAAGCTATCCTTTGCGCTACCTTTGGAGCCGGAAGCTTCGCCCCATTCTCAGCAAAATTAAAAGAGCGGTTTTTAACTGACGGTTGGCAGGATTATTGCGCCGTAAAAAGAAAATATTGACAAACCTTTCTTTTTAAGGTATATTTACATTGATAACAAACTGCCGCGATTAAGCCTTTAAAACCGCGGCTTTCAGAGCATAGGAGTGCGTTATGAGATTTTATGAAAACCCGCTTAAAACAAGCGAAAACAGACTGAAAACGAGAAGCTGGTACATTCCCGAGGGGAGCGAATACTGCGCGCTTAACGGCGAATGGCGGTTTGCCTATTTTGAGAACGGCGATAAAGCAGGGGATATAACCGAATGGGATAACATTACAGTTCCCTCCTGCTGGCAGCTTAACGGCTACGGCAATCCGAATTACAGCAATATTAACTATCCTTTTCCCTGCGACCCGCCATATGTGCCGGATATTAACCCTGTCGGAATTTATGAACGCAGCTTTCAGCTGACCGACGGAAGCTTGGATACATACCTCGTTTTCGAGGGCGTTTCCTCCGAGGCGGAGGTCTATATCAACGGGAAATATGTCGGCTTTACGCAGGGCAGTCGCCTTATGGCGGAATTCGATATAACCGAATTTGTAAGCTCGGGCACCAATACGGTAAGAGTTTATGTCCGTAAATGGTGCTGCGGTAGCTATCTCGAGGATCAGGACGCATTCCGCTATAACGGCATTTTCAGGGACGTTTACGTTCTTTCCCGCCCGCACGGTCATATCATTGATTTGGACATCCGCACCGAGGAAAACAACATAATCTGCACCGCCGACAGCCCCTTTACCGCCGAGCTTTACGACGGCGAAGCGCTTTTGGGCACAGGTGTTTCAGATAGCGGTAGGGTTTCGTTTACGGTTGACGCGCCAAAGCTTTGGACTGCCGAGACCCCTAACCTCTACACCGTAAAATTTTATGCCGCAGGGGAGACGATTACCCGCAAAATAGGCTTCCGTACAATTAAAATTTCCTCAGATTACGAGTTGCTTATAAACGGCACACCCGTAAAGCTTAAGGGCGTTAACCACCACGACACCCACCCCGAAAAGGGCTGGACTATGTCGGAGGAGGACTATGTACGCGACCTTAAGCTTATGAAACAGCTTAATATTAATACAATCAGAACCTCCCACTATCCGCCGAGTCCCAAGTTCCTTGATTACTGCGACGAAATGGGCTTTTATGTCATACTTGAAACCGATATTGAGACCCACGGATTTTTAAGAAGATACGCAAATGTCAGCTACTGCTTTGACGTTGATTCGCCCGACTGGCCCTGCGTGAACCCCGATTGGAAAAAAGAATTTTTAAGCCGTATGGAGCGCGCATATGAAAGAGATAAAATTCATACCTCAATAATTATGTGGTCCACGGGCAACGAGAGCGGATTCGGCGAGAATCAGCACGATATGATAGAGTGGCTTAAAGCCCGCGATAATATGCGTCTTGCCCATTGCGAGGACGCGTCACGCAAGGGCACGCCCGATAATACCGACGTTTTCTCTATGATGTACCCCTCGGTTGATACCATTGTAGGCTGGGCAAAGGGCGACGAGATAAAACAGCCCGTCTTTATGTGCGAGTACGCCCACGCCATGGGCAACGGCCCCGGCGAAATCTGGGATTACTGGAACGCGATTTACGAAAATAAAAAGCTTATAGGCGGCTGCGTCTGGGAATGGGCGGATCACGTCGTTCTGGAAGGCGGCGTGCAGAAGTACGGCGGCGACTTTGAGGGCGAGCTTACCAATGAGGGCAATTTCTGCTGTGACGGTATGGTGTTTGCCGACCGCTCCTTTAAGGCGGGAACTGCCGAAATTAAAAATACCTATGCGCCCTTCCGCATTAAATGGGAGGACGGGGTTCTAAGGCTTAAAAACTGCTTTGATTTTACCTCCTTTGACGGATATTCCTTTGAATATGAAATAACCGCCGACGGGCGGAGCCTTGAAAAGAAGATTGTGCGCCTTAATACAAAACCGGGCGATGAGTTTGCTGTTACGCCGACGGTTCAACTGCCCGAAAGCTGTGCGCTCGGCTGTTATATAACCGTTAAAATGCTTGATTCCGAGGGCTTTGAGGTAGGCTGTCTGCAAGAAAAGCTACCCGTTGCCGTTTCTGCGCCTAAGCCTGAGGGCGAGCCTCTACGGCTTAAAGAAAGCGAGTTTGAAATCACCGCCGAGGGCGAAGGCTTTAGCTATCTGCTTTCAAAGCAGACGGGTATGCTTGTAAGCGTTACCGCAAAGGGCGAGGAACAGCTCTTAGAGCCGGCTAAGCTTTCATTCTTCCGCGCCACTACCGACAATGACCGCAATGTTAAGGCGCTGTGGGACAGAACGAACATCTGGCAGGGCGAGAATTTCGACTGCACCTTTACTAAAATTTATTCCTGCGAGGTTTCCGGCAATAAGGCGGTGTTTACCGCGTCGGCGGCGGGTGTTTCGCGCAAGCCCTTTTTTAACTTTGAGCTTTGCTACGAGTTTTTCGCGGGCGGCGAGGTTAAGGTGACCCTTAACGGAAAAATCAGGGAAAACGTAATTTGGCTGCCGCGATTGGGCTTTGAATTTAAGCTGCCCTACAATAAGGATAGTTTCACCTATTTCGGCAACGGCCCGCTTGAAAGCTACCGAGATATGACCCACCACGGCGTTGTCGGCTTCCACGAAAGCAACGCCGACGGGGAGTATGTAAATTACGTCCGCCCGCAGGAGCACGGCAATCACACCGACTGCAAGGCGCTTGATATTAAGGATTCGGTTAAATTCAAATCGAACGCTATGGAAATAAGCGTCCTGCACCACAGCATTGAGGCGCTTACCGCCGCCCAACATACCGACGAGCTTAAGAGGTCGGACGGTACGCAGGTAAGGGTGGACTACAAGGTTTCGGGCATTGGTTCAAATTCCTGCGGACCCGCGCTTGACGAAAAATACCGCCTTAACGAAAAGGATATTTCTTTTGAATTTATAATGTATGTTTAATTGAAATAATCCTACAGCTTACAAATTAAGCCGACCGTTTAGAGTTTAAACGGTCGGCTCTTTTGTTTAAATCCCCAACACAGGGATATTAAGTTTTGGGGATTTTTATTATGCTATCGGCTCGAAATCCGCCGCGCCGTGCTTGCAGAGGGGGCAGATAAAGTCTTCAGGCAAGGCGTCGTCCTCGTAAACATAGCCGCAAATCTTGCAGACAAAGCCTTTTTTGCCCTCGGTCTCGGGCTTCGGCTTTACATTTTTCTGATAATAGGTGTAGGTCATAGTTTCGGCGTCGGAAATTACGCGCGCCTCGGTCACACTGCAAATAAACATTCCGTGGGTGTCAAGGTCTACATACTGCTCGACCTTAAGCGACATAAAGGAATTGATATACCGCTTTAAAAATACAAGTCCGTTGTCACTGCGGAGCTGTTCGCCGTCTGTAAATTTATCGGTGTTTCTTCCGCTTCTGAATCCGAAATTTTCAAATACGCTGAAGGGCGCGTCGACCGACAGGCAGTTTATGTTCATAATTCCCGTCTGCTTTATAACGTGGTGGGAATAGTTTTCCTTATTAATTGTAACCGCTATGCGGTTGGGGGTGTTTGTAACCTGGGTAACGGTGTTTACAATAAGTCCGTTGTCCTTTTTACCGTCGTTTGAAGTGATGACATAAAGCCCGTAGCCTATGTTAAAGAGGGCAGTAAGGTCGTTCTTGTCGGCGGTGTCGCTGTCCTGCGCTATATAGTCGCGGCAAAGCTCGTTAGCCAGCGCCTCAAGCTGTTCGGAGCTTTCGGAGTTAAGCGCGGAGTGGAGCGTCACGGTAGGCTCTGCAAGGGTAAGTTTTTTAGAGTCGGCAAGCATATTTTTCATAACCTTAGCCGCCATAGGAGCCCAGGAGCCGTTTTCAATAAAGGCTACGGTGCGGTTTTGGTAGCCGCGCTCGGTCAAATGCTCGATAAAGTCCCGCATAAATGGGAAAATTCCCGCGTTGTAGGTGGTGGTGGCAAGCACAAGCTTTCCGTAGCGGAAGGCGTTTTCCACCGCCTTGCTCATATCACAGCGGGCAAGGTCGTGAACAATAACCTCGGGACAGCCCTTTGCCTTTAGGAGCTCCGCAAGCTTGTCCACCGCCTTTGCGGTATTGCCGTAAACCGAGGTGTAGGCGATAACTATACCATCGCTTTCGGGCGTGTAGGAGGACCAGGTGTTGTAAAGATTAAGGTAGTAGCCCAAATTTTCGCTGAGCACCGGTCCGTGCAGGGGGGCAATAATAGAAATATCAAGCCCCGCCGCCTTTTTAAGGAGAGCCTGAACCTGCGCGCCGTATTTGCCTACTATACCTATATAATAGCGGCGCGCCTCGTCCGCCCACGGCTCGGTTACATCATTCGCGCCGAACTTGCCGAAGCCGTCTGCCGAGAAAAGCACCTTGTCCGTGCTGTCGTAGGTCACGATAACCTCGGGCCAATGAACCATCGGTGCGGTCACAAATGTGAGGTTGTGCTTGCCGAGAGAGAGGGTGTCTCCCTCGCCGACAACGATTCGGTTATCCGAAAAATCGGTGCCGAAGAACTGCCCCATCATAGTAAACGCCTTAGCGGTCGCAACCACCGTTGTATCGGGGTTTAGCTTCATAAAGTTTAAAATGTTTGCCGAGTGGTCGGGCTCCATATGCTGAATTATAAGGTAATCGACCTTTCTGCCGTTTAAAACGGTTTCGATATTATCAAGCCACTCGTGGGTAAAGCGGGCGTCCACCGTGTCCATAATCGCAATCTTTTGGTCGATTATCGCGTATGAATTGTACGCCATACCGTTTTTAACCACGTACTGCCCCTCAAACAAGTCAACATCATGGTCGTTGACGCCGACATAACGTATATCTTCTGTAATGTTCATTATTTAAACTCCCTTTCGCGCCGCCAGAAGGCGGAATGTTTAAGTACATTATATTACATATCGTCTGATATTACCAGTATAAAATTATGGAGTTTTAAAAAATTTTAGGTAGAAATATCTGATAAAAAAGGTGCTTTTACACAAAGTCACACGAAAAAATTAAAAAAGTTACAAAAAGGGTTGCAATTTTGTAACCTTTTTGTTATAATATCGGTTGTGATGATTACAAAATGTAACTTTTTCGAAAGAAGTGACCGTTATCTTTAAGGATGTTCTTAGTAAAGAGTCTCTTTTGAATATTTACAGCCGCACTGTTGCGTTTGTAAAAAATAACAGGATTTTAGCGAGAGTATGCTCTCTGTGCCTTATCGGTATGATGGCGGTAGGAGTAAGCATTGTATCGGTCGGTATAACCCTGGGCTTTAAGGTTAATTACTCGGGCTCGTTTATAGCCACGGTAAGAAACGCGCAGGTTTTTGACGCCGCCAAGAGCATCGCGGTAGACCACATCGAGGGCTCCGGCGCAGACAGCGCCATTGAAACCCCCAGCTTTAAAATGACCCTAACGGTGGCGGACAGGCTGGACAGCGCCGCGGTGGTTGCCGACGCTATTATTGAAAATACCGAGAATATCGTTAAGGCCTCCGCCCTTGTTGTAAACGGTGAGCGGGCTGCCTGCGGCGAAACTGAGGAGCTTCGCGAATATCTTGAAATTAGCCGTACCCGCTTTGAACCCGCGGGAGCGGAAAGCAAATCGGAATTTACCGACAAGGTGGAGCTTGAAAACGGCTATTATCTTAAATCCGAAATATCCGATTCAGACGCGCTTAAGGCGGCAGTAGAGGCTATCGGAGTAAAAACGGTAGCTGTTGTTGCGACCGATACCGAAATCGCCTTTTCCAAAAAGACAGTCAAAACGGCTGAAAAGCTTGCAGGCTATTCCGAGGTTACCACCGTGGGAGAGAACGGTATTAACCGCAAGACCGAGAGCGTTGAGCTTATAAACGGCGAGGAAATCTCCCGCACCGAGCTTTCAAACGAGGTTGTAAAGGAGCCTGTTACCGAGGTCACGACCGTAGGAACGGCAAAAACCACCGCAAGCGCGGAACAGCGCTCTGCAGAACGCAGCGCAGGCTTTATCTGTCCGCTTAAAAGGGGATGCTTTACTATAAGCGCATATTTCGGTGACGGCAGAGGTCACAAGGGTATGGATTTAGCCGCCGATAAGGGTACCTCGATATATGCGGTAGCGGACGGTACGGTTACCTATGCGGGCTATGACAAAGACTACGGAAACAGCGTGGTTATAGACCACGGAAACGGACTTAAAACCAGATACGCCCACGCAAGCGCGCTTTGCGTAAGCAAGGGTCAAACCGTTTCACAGGGGGACGTTATCGCCTATGTTGGCAGTACAGGCTATTCCACAGGCAACCACCTGCACTTTGAGGTTATGGTAAACGGCAATCGCGTAAACCCTATTTCTTATATCGGACTTGATTAAATAAAAAACCCGACGGCTTTTATTTAGCCGTCGGGTTTTGCTTGACAAATTTATATTGTATGCTATAATATAAACAGAAAGGCAACCGATAGACGGTTAGCCCCAGATACAGTTTAAAGAAATAAACCGAACTTTGGAGAGTGGCGGTTTATTTCTTTTTTATTGCTAATATGTAGCCTGTGGCGAAAATAATTATCAAAATTATATATGCCGCTTGTTCCATAAGCAACACCCCCTAACAGGGGCAAGACTTAACCGCCTACCGTTGTAGGTTGCCTTTAAGAGCGCTTCGGCGCTGTTATTATTTTACTCTATTATCTAAAGCCTGTCAATTATAAATACGCATTTTGTCATTTACGCTCTCATTGCCCGCATAGCGTTTAAAATAGCCAACACTGTAACGCCGACGTCGGCAAAAATTGCAAGCCACATACCGGCAAAACCCGCCGCGCCCAGAACAAGCACAACCGCCTTTACCGCAAGGGCAAAAATGATGTTCTGCCACACGATTGACATTGTTTTCCGCGCAATTTTTATCGCCTCTGCAAGCTTTGACGGCTTATCGTCCATCAGCACCACGTCCGCCGCCTCGATAGCCGCGTCGCTGCCCATACCGCCCATAGCGATACCTATATCGGCACGCGCAAGCACCGGCGCGTCGTTAATTCCGTCCCCCACGAAGGCGAGGGGCGTTTTTTCGTTTAAGAGCTTTTCTACGGCGGCTACCTTACCGTCGGGCAGAAGCTCCGCTCTTACCTCGTCTAACCCTAATTCCTTGCCTACCGCCTCGCCGATTTCCTTTCTGTCGCCCGTAAGCATTACGGTTTTCGTAACCCTTAAGTCTTTAAGCGCGGTGATAGCGGTCTTGGAATCGGGCTTTATTTCGTCGGAAATTACAATGTGTCCGAGATAATTTTCCCCCTCGGAAATGTGAATTACCGTCCCTGCAATGTGGCAATCGTGCCATTTTGCGCCTGCTAAATCCATTAATTTACCGTTTCCCGCAAAAATATCCCTGTTGTCAATTACCGCTTCAACCCCCATTCCCGCGTGCTCGGTAACCTTGCCTATACGCGCGCGGTCGATATGCCCGCCGTGCGCCGTTATAACCGACTCGGCAATCGGGTGATTTGAATAGCTTTCCGCCGCCGCGGCGACATCTAAAAGCTCAGCCTTGCTCATACTTTCGGGGTGAACGGCGGTCACCTTGAATATGCCCTTTGTAAGGGTTCCCGTCTTATCAAATACCACCGTTCCGACCTTTGAAAGCACCTCGGTGTAATTAGCTCCTTTAATAAGAATACCGCGCTTTGACGCGCCACCGATACCGCCGAAAAAGGAGAGCGGTACCGAAATTACCAGCGCGCAGGGGCAGGAAACCACAAGGAAGATAAGGGCGCGCTGAAGCCAATCCGTCCAGCCGCCGCCCGATATAAGGGGCGGCAATACCGCTAAAAGCACCGCCGCCGTAACCACACAGGGGGTGTAATACCTTGCAAAGCGGGTTATAAAATTCTCTGTTTTCGCCTTTTTAGCTGAGGAATTTTCCACCAAATCAAGAATTTTCGCTACCGTGCTGTCACGATAGACGCTTTCGGTTTTAACGGTAATTACCCCGCTTAAGTTTACCGCGCCGCTTACCACTCTGTCGCCAGCCGAAACGTCGCGGGGCAGGCTTTCGCCGGTAAGCGCCGCCGTGTTTACCGAGGTCTCGCCTTCTAAAACAATGCCGTCAAGCGGGATTTTCTCCCCCGCTCTTACAATAACCGTCTCCCCCTTTTGTACCTCCTCGGGGGAAACCTTTAGCTCCTCGCCGTTGCGCAGTACCGTCGCGCTGTCGGGGCGTATGTCCATAAGGGCGGCTATGCTTTTACGGCTTTTGCCGACGGCTATGCTCTGGAAAAGCTCGCCGACCTGATAAAAGAGCATTACCGCCGCCGCCTCGACGTAATCGCCCAGCGCATACGCGCCGACGGTGGCAAGGGACATTAAAAAGTTTTCGTCAAAAACCTGACCGTGGACGATATTCTTTACCGCGCTCCACAAAACGTCCCACCCCACAATAAGGTAGGGAAACAGAAACAAAACCGCCTTGATTTTATCCTCTATGGGCAAAATCGCTATGACCGCCAGAGTGACGGCGGCGATTATTATTCTTGCAAGCCTTTTTTTGTGCTTACGGCTCATAAAAATCTCCCCTTAAAATTTAATTCGGCAGTCGGGTTCGATTTTTTTGCAGACCTTTGCCGCCTTTTTAAGTATTTCGTCAAACTCCCCGTCCTCCGCTTCGATAGTAAGCTTTTGGGTAAGAAAGTTTATATCGGCATAGCTTACGCCCTCGATTTTTCTTATACCCTCCGCCATTTTAGCGGCGCAGTTAGCGCAGTCCAAATCCTCTAATTCAAATATCTTTCTCATCTTCGTTCTTCCTTTCCTCAATTAAGTGGTCAAAGCCCTGACCGATTATTGTTCTCACGTGATTATCCGCCAAAAAGTAGTAAATCGTCTTTCCCTCACGGCGGCAGTCGACAAGCTTGCCGTCCTTTAAGACCTTTAGCTGATGTGAAATCGCCGACTGGGTCATTCCGAGCAATTCGGCGATAGCGCAGACGCACATCTCCGCCTCGAAAAGGGAGAAAAGTATCCTCATTCGCGTGGTATCGCCGAAAAGCTTGAATAAATCGGCTAAGTCGCAGAGTAATTCCTCGGTCGGAAGCTCGTTTTTAACGGCGTTTAAAACCGCCGCGTGGTCGTGTATGTGCTCTTCCATATTTCAACCTCCGTTCATATGAACAATCATTCATTTGAATTTATATTCATATGATAACTCGTTCATATGTATTTGTCAAGAGTTTTTTAAGAAAAAAACGAATTCCTTACCGTTAATAGAAAATTAACGAATGTATAATATTTAACTATTCCATTTTTTGGAGTTACGGTGTATAATACTTCTTTACAGGAGTGAAAGCTATGCGAAAATTTTACTCGCTTGTTGTGAGGAATCCAAAAAAAATAATTGTCTTTTTCCTTATTCTTACTGTTTTAGGCGCGGCGCTTAAAAATCTTGTTACGGTGAATTACGACCTAAGGGACTATCTGCCAAAAGGCAGTCCCTCAACCGTGGCTTTGGAGGTTATGGAAAAGGAGTTTGACGGCGGTATTCCCAACGCCCGTGTTATGGTGAAAAACGTGACCGTACCGGAGGCGCTCGAATATAAGCAAAGGCTTAAAGGCTGTGATGGCGTGGAAAGCGTTTTGTGGCTTGACGATTCGGTGAACATTTACGCGCCGCTCGAAACAGCCGAAAAAAGCGCGGTCGATACCTATTATAAGGATAATAACGCCCTGTTTACCGTCACGGTAAGCGGCGATAGGGTTGAAACTGTCAACCGTATACGCGATATTATAGGAGAGGAGGGCGCTATGTGCGGCGACGCGGTAACAAGTGCGGTTGCCACAACGGGAACGGTCACCGAAATCACCCTGATTACAGTATTTGCGATACTCGCTGTTTTCGCGATTCTTATTATAACAACCCGCTCTTTTGTCGAGCCCTTTGCGGTTATGATAGGGCTCGGGGTTGCTATTATGATAAACAGCGGCTCCAACCTTATTTTCGGGGGAATTTCCTTTGTCACCAACGCCGCGGGGGCGGTTTTACAGCTTGCGGTTTCGCTTGACTATTCGGTTTTCCTGCTTCACAGGTATGAGGAATGTTTAAGGATTAACCCCGACCGCGAGGAGGCTATGACCGACGCGCTGTGTAGGTCCACATCGTCTATTCTCTCAAGCGGACTTACGACCGTTATCGGATTTTTAGCCCTTATATTTATGCGGTTCAGAATAGGTCCCGACTTAGGGCTCGCCCTTGCAAAGGGGGTAGCTATTAGCCTTGTGACCGTGTTTGTGTTTATGCCCGCCCTTATAATAACTGTTTATCCGCTTATTGAGAAAACCCGTCACAAAAGCTTTATGCCCTCCTTTAAGGGCTTTGGCAGACTTGTCACCCATATTATGATTCCATTGTCCTTTGTCTTTATAATCGCCGCAGTTCCGTCCTATTTAGCGTCAAATGCTAATTCTTATTATTACGGCGGCTCGCATATCTACGGTAAGGGAACCGAATTGGGCGACGATACCGCCGCCATTGAAAGGGTATTCGGAAAAAGCGATACATATGTTATTCTCGTGCCTAATGGAGACGCCCGTGCCGAGAAAGGGCTTTCAACTGCGCTTCACGAAATACCCGAGGTTAAGAGTATAATTTCCTATACCGATGCCGTGGGAGCGGAGATTCCTAAGGAATATCTTGATAAAGATACCCTTTTGCAGTTAGTTTCGGATAATTATAACCGATTTGTGTTAAATGTAGAAACCGAGCACGAGGGCAAGGAGACCTTTAAGCTGGTTGAAAAAATACGAGACACCGCAAATACTTATTATCCCGACGGCTATTATTTAGCGGGCGAGGGCGTTACGACCTACGACCTTATGGACGCAATTACACAGGACACACTTAAGGTAAATGTTATAGCAATCGGCGCGGTGTTTGTAATACTTTTGCTTACAATGAAATCCCTGTCCCTGCCCCTTATTCTGGTCTTCACTATTGAGGCGGCTATTTGGATCAATATGGGTATACCCTATTTTGCGGATTCCACGGTGCAGTATATCGCCTACCTTATTATCTCATCAATCCAGTTGGGAGCAACGGTGGATTACGCGATACTCTTTACCGACCGCTATTTGGAGCATAGGCGCAAGCTCCCCAAAAAACAGGCGGTAAGGGAGACGGTTTCCTCGGTCACCGCCTCGGTGCTTACCTCGGGAGTAGTAATGTCGCTGGTGGGCTTTTTGTTAAGCTATATTTCCTCCCACGGAATAATCGCCCAGTTAGGTTTGTTCTTAGGGCGCGGAACATTGCTTTCAATGACGAGCGTGTTTTTTGTACTGCCGGGACTTCTGTATATGCTTGACGGAGCGATAAAGCACACCACAATCGGTCTTAATTTCTACAATCCCAAAAAGGAGACAATGCTAAATGAAAAGGCTTAAAAAATTTTTACCTGTATTGCTTGCCTTGATAATACCGATTTCCACGGTCGGCGCATTAGCCGTGGGGAGCGAGCCTACAGAAAAGGAAGAGGTTATCTATATCAACCTTAATGCAAACGGAGAGGTAAAGGATATTTACGCCGTCAATATTTTCGGCGGCGGGGAGATTACCGACTACGGCGACTATTCCTCGGTAGAAATGCTTAACACAACCGATAAAATTAATACGAGCGGCGACAAGGTCACCTTTTCCGCATCGGCGGACAGGGTTTATTATAAGGGCAAGCTTGATAATAACGAAATCCCGTGGAATATTTCGATAAGGTTCTTTTTAGACGGAAAGGAATATCCCGCAAGCGAGGTTGCGGGAAAGAGCGGAAAGCTTGAAATCCGCTTTAAGATTACGAAAAATGAGAACTGCAAGGGCAATTTCTATGATAAATACGCCCTGCAAGCCTCCTTTACCCTTGATACCGAAAAATGCCGAGATATTGTAGCTCCCGACGCGACTGTTGCGAATGTGGGGGCAAAAAAACAGCTTTCCTACTTGGTGCTTCCGGGCAAGGGTATAGACACGGCTATAACCGCCGAGGTTGAGGAATTCAGTATGCCCGCGGTTTCGGTAAACGGAGTTTCGCTTTCAATGAATATCGAGATTGATGATATGGGGCTTTTAAATCAGGTAAACGAGCTTGTAAACGCGATAAATACCCTTGACGACGGCGCGGGTAAGCTTTCGGACGGCACAGGAGCACTTAAAGACGGCGCGAACGCCTTAAATATCGGGGCAGGGGAGCTTTCGGACGGCGCGGGCGACTTAAATGTCGGTGCCGAGGCGCTTAATAACGGAGTGGTTTTGATAGGTCAGGGTCTTGACGAGCTTAATTCAAAGTCTTCCGAATTGACAGAGGGTTCGGCGCAGGTTATGAGCGCCCTGCTTGAAATTAAGTCGGGTCTTGACGAGGCTCAGGCGTTTGCAGATAAAATAAAAGCGCTTGTTAATGGGTTGGGCGAAATACAGAACGCAATGAATACGATAGCCGAAAATATAGCTAAGCTTAAGGAGCTTATCAACCAAAACAACCCCGACCTTGAGGGGCTTAAGGCTGAAAACGAGCAGAAAATAGAAGAGCTTAAGGCTAAAATCAGCGAATTGAAGTCTTTGGGTGCGAATACCGCCGAGCTTGAAGATATATTAGAGCTAATTAAGAGCAACTGTGACGCGATAAGCGGTATGGAGGGCTGTTTTGACAGCGTAAGCGACATCATTGACGAGATTAACGCGCAAAAAGAGGCTCTTGTTCAAAAATACGAGGCTCTTAAAAATGAAATAAACAGCCTTGTAAGCGAGCTAAAGGGCATAATTATCAATATGAGCAAGCTCAAGGGTGGGATTGACACCCTTGTGACCGAGTACCAAAAGCTTGACGGCGGCATAAACGAATACACCGCAGGCGTTGCGAAGATAGTCGCGGGGTATAACGGGGTGATTTCGGGGGCGAATGACCTTATGACAGGGAGCAAAAGCCTTGCCTTAGGAGCCGAGGATTTAAGCGAAGGCACGGGCAGTCTTGTAAACGGCGTTTCTAAGCTGGGCGGCGGCACCGACGAATTAAAGAGCGGTACTGCCGAAATGCGGGAAAAAACCGAGGGTATGGACGGTAAAATTTCCGAACAAATTGATCGGATGCTCAATAGTCTTACAGGGGCGGGGGAAGAAACCGTCTCCTTTGTAAGCGAGAAGAATACAAATATTAAATCGGTGCAGTTTGTTATTAAAACCGAGGCGGTGGAAATTGACGATACCCCCGCCGCCGCACCCGTCAAAGCGGAAAAGCTCAATTTCTGGCAGAAGCTTTTAAGGCTTTTCGGGTTATATTGAGCAAAAGGTAAACGCTGACATACTTACGGACAATCGAGGACGCTTGTCCCTACAATGGTAAATTGACACACCGTAGGGACGGGTCTCACACTGCGGTGTTCGGTCCCTCGACGGCTCTGACAGTCCACCGGACTGTCATTCACTACCGTCTCGCACGCTTTCGCTACGTCCCCGACCGTCCGCGTCACAGATAAAAACGACACGGACCCCATACTTGACGAGGCGAGAATAAAGGAGTATATTAATGTGATTCGCTGGGGCTTTCCGCCCTTGTCGAGGCGCACGATGAAAACGAGGTTATTTCGGTCCAACGCGCGGGGGCGAGGATAATCGGCGTAAACAACCGTAATTTAAAGGATTTTTCGGTCGATACCGAGAACAGCGCGCGGCTTAAAAGTCTTGTGTCAGGGAACGTGCTTTTTGTTTCGGAAAGCGGCGTTAAAACCCGAAAGGACGTAGAAAAGCTGATAGAAATAGGAGCGGACGCGGTGCTTGTGGGCGAAACGCTAATGCGGGCAAACAACAAGACCGCCGCGCTTAAAGAGTTAAAGGGCTTATTATGACTAAAATAAAATTTTGCGGGCTTAAAAGGGAAGATGATATTGATTTTGCTAACCTTATCTTGCCGGAATACATAGGCTTTGTTTTTGCAAGGAAAAGCCGGCGGTATGTGTCTCCCGAAAAAGCCGCCACGCTAAAGAAAAGACTTGACGGCAGAATTTCTGCGGTTGGAGTATTTGTAAATGAAGAGCCCGAACAGGTCGCCGCGCTTTTAAAGGGCGGGGTTATCGATATTGCCCAGCTCCACGGCGGCGAGGACGAGGAATATATTTCCCGATTGCGAAAGCTCACCGACATGCCGATTTTACAGAAACTAACCATAACATTTGTTAAAATTAATCTATTTTTGTAATAAATTAATTTTTTGGTTGAATTTTCTACTAAATATAGTATAATTAAAATGTTAAAGGCAATCATCACCTTTAATGAATAATATCAATAGGAGGTTTACTGATGAGAAGAGGAAAAATTCTGGCAGCTGTGGCAACGGTGTTAGCCTTGTTAGCTATGCTTACCTTTGCTGTTTCTGCCGAAGACTCTGTCAAAGACGGTTGGTATAATGACAAAGGCTATTATGAGTACTTTGAAAACGGCTACCAATACAAAGACGGCCAGTACAACATAGACGGCTCATACTTCCGTTTTGACAGCGACGGAAAAATGTATTCCAACGAGTGGTATCAGCATCCCGAAAGCGGCGAACGTTACTACTATCAAGCCGGCGGTTACCGTGCTGACAACTGCGTAGTGAAAATCGGTGATTATTACTACGGTTTTGACTGGAACGGTGTTATGTACGATGATACCGATTTCAGTATTTATTCAAACGAGCTTGAAAAACAGATTTACTACAAGGCCTTAGCCGGCGGTCCGTTGGTTGTAAACAGATGGATTTATACCGAAGACAGCAATTATGAACAGGGCGGTTACTACAAGTATTACGGTGCCGACGGTGCTGCATACAGGGGAATACAAGAGGTTGACGGCAAATTCTATTATTTTTATTATTATGGTGAAATGGCAACCGAAGGAGAACATTCCTTCTATGACGCATCAACCAATTCCCACCGTTCTTTTCGCGTAAGAGCCGACGGTTCTCTTTACCGCAACGAGTGGTATTATGATGCACACAATGAGAATTACGGCACATGGTATTACTACGGCGACGATTGCTTAGTACCTAAAGGTCTTACTACAATAGGCTCTGCTACATACTATTTTACAGAATGGGGTGGGATGCTTGCTAACCAAACCTATTATGACGGCAGCTGCAGCTACTATGCGGACAAAGACGGTAATGCCGTAAAGCTTAATCCGGATGCTTGGACGAGAGTCGGCGATGACTTTTATTATTGCGTAGACGGCAAAGTAGTTCAACACGAAATCAAAAAAATCGGCGATTCAAATTATTACTTTGATTATAGCGGAAAAATGCTTAAAGACGGAGAATATGGCATTTGGAATGACGACGACGCTTTGTATCACATACGCGCAAAGTCAAGCGGTGCTCTTTACTGCGGCGAGTGGTATTTTGAATACGGCAGATATTCTTATTACGGTTATGACTGTAAAAAGGTTGAAGACGGTTTTGTAGAAATCGGCGACAGCTTATTCTATTTCGAGAACGGCTATGCTTTAAGGAATAGTATTTTAGAGACTGAAGACGGCGTAGTTCTTGCAGATTCCAACTGCGTAGTTACAATATGCTCTGACGGTTGGGTTTATTTAAATGACGGATTCTACTATGTAGAGGACAATCGGCTTGTTCGTGATTGCATAACGGAAATCGGCGGCATCAAATATGCTTTTGATTATGACGGTCGTATGTATACGAAAGGCATTTGTTGGGTTCATAATGATGAGGGCGGTTACGGTCATTATTTAATTACCGAATCAGGCGCTATCGTTACCGAAGAAGGCTGGAAGCAGTATGAGGGCGAATGGTACTATGTTACCGAAGGCGGTCTCCTTTATGAAGGTGAATTAGAGCTTTACGGAGATACATATGAACTCCGCCCTGCTTTAAAGTATTCTGACCTTGCTGTAATTTGGGATGAAAACGATACCCCTTATCTGTATTTGGTAATGCCTGACGGCAGACGTTACAAGGTAACGAGCGACGGTTATTATAATACCGGTTACGAAAGAGTTCTTGTTGAAAACGGCGTGATTTTTGAGGGTTGGAAGCAAGTCGGCGCAAGCTGGTACTATTACAATCCCGGAATGATCACAGACGGATTTTTATATGAACAGGATGACGCGTATTATTTTGATAATACAGGCGTTATGCAGGCAAACGGTTGGATTCCTTATTATGATACTTATCTGTATGCAAACGAATCCGGCAGACTTGTTGACGGCGTTGTAACTATCGGAGATAGGGAATATTTATTTAAAGACTATCAATTAGCCTACAACACTTACGCTAATTATGACGGCGCCTATGTTTCCGACCGGAATGCTCTTGCTACCAAAATTGCGGATAACGGCTGGACATCTGCTAACGGCTATTGGTATTATACAATTAACGGCAATGTAAAAACCGATAACTTCAATGTCGAAGATGACTGGTACTTCTCTGACGACTCTACAGGACGTATGATTTCTGATTGTGAGAGAGATAACTGTTATTATGACGCGTACGGAAAACGTTATATAGGCTGGAAGCAAATCAAAGGCAGCTGGTACTATTTCGAGCCTTATAAAGTAAGAAACGGTATTTGGAAATTAGACGGAGTCGAATATTGCTTTGACCAAAACGGTAAAATGCTTTCCAATACAACCTATTTCCTTGAATATAGTGACAAAATGGTTGTTACCGACGCTAACGGTATTGTTGTAGATCGGTATGACGTACCGGAAAGTATTATATACCAGGACGGCAGTGCTTATATGTATCAGGATGGCAATTCTTATACCGGCTGGTACGGCGACTATTACTTCAATTACGGCAGAATGGCGATTAATCAAGTTATTACCTACCAAGGCGAACACTATTACCTTGACAATCACGGTAAATATATCCGTAACGGTTGGTATCAACGTTATGAAAATTGGATGTATGCCGACGCGTCCGGTGCGCTTTGCTATGACGAGTGGTTACAGCTCGGCGACTCATGGTACTACTTCGATGACTATTATATGGTAAGCCACGGTGTCTATTATATTGATACCGAGGATAAATACGCTGAATTTGACGAAAACGGCAGATTTATACGCTATATCGATCAGTCCACGGGCAAAGCAAACAGCTGGGCAAATATTGACGGCAAATGGTACTACTACAATTCCACAGGTACAAAGGTTACCGACATAACCCTTTACATTGACGGTTATTGGTATTCGTTCGATTATGAAGGCGCTATGGCATCTAATGATTTTCTTGGGTATTGGAATTCCGAATCTGATTACGAAACTTTATATTATTACACCGCTTCGGGCGCAAGATTTGAGGCTTCGAACCGGTGGGAAATAATCAACGGCGATTGGTGCTATTTCAATGCCGATTCCTCTGTGGCTACAGGTTGGTTAAATATATCCGGCACTCGCTACTATATCGGATGGAAATCCTACTACGATGAAGCTACGGACGAGGAAACCTACGGCTTAGAATTGTATACCGGCTATCGTTTAATAGACGGTAAGGTATATTACTTCAATGCAGGCGGCGACTTATGGGGCGAATATGTCGGAAACGGTTGGTTACAGCTTGCTGACGGCGATTTCGTTTACTTTAAGGATGGCGAGCTGTTAAAAGAAGGCATTTACAATATCGGCGGCGTTGACTATTGCTTCTATGAAGACGGTCAGCTCCTTACAGACGGCCTCGGTTATGTCAGCAACGGATATAATGTATACGCTTCGGAAAGCGGCGCTTTATACGGCGCAGGCTGGCATTTAACAGATGAAGGCTGGATTTATGTAGACGAATCCGGTAGGCTTTATGTAAACGGCGTTTATCAAATAGGAAGCGACGTATACTACTTCTTTGATGGCTATATGGTCTAATATATCGGTATTGTTAAGTATTAACATCTGATTTCAGAAGCGGATATTCACGAAAAGCGGGTATCCGCTTCTGATTTTTATTATCTTTATACTGAAAAAAAGCTCTTTATAGCATATATATCTTATATATCAAAAGAAAATGCGAAAAAAGTTATATTTTTAAAAATTAGGTATTGACAAAATGTTAATATAAAGGTATAATATACTGGTCTCAATAATGTTCGGCTGTATAGCTCAGTTGGCTAGAGCATGCGGTTCATACCCGCAGTGTCATTGGTTCGAATCCAATTACAGCCACCATCGGCCCGGTGGTCAAGAGGCCTAAGACACCGCCCTTTCACGGCGGTAACACGAGTTCGAATCTCGTCCGGGTCACCAGTCGAGAGCCTCGACGCGCAGACGCGTAGTTGAGGTTCTTCTTTTTTTGCAGTTTTTTCTCTCGCGTAGAAGAGGCGTTTTTTCCAAATATCGGCAAAACGAAATCCGTTCTCTCGAAGAGAGCGGATTTTTGCTTTTTATATTCATTAAATAATAAAAACACTATTGACTTTAGTACGCTGATGTGATAAAATGCTAAAGTATTATTATTCAGGAGTGCGTAAAATATGCATAAGCTTGATAAAGAAAGAATGAGCCTGCTGTATAAGGCGGTGCTGTCGCTTAAAACCGAAGAGGAGTGCGCGGCGTTTTTTGAGGACGCCTGCACGGTACAGGAAACCGAGGCGATAGCCCAGCGAATCGAGGTTGCCTGTAAGCTTAATAAAGGCAAAAGCTATGTTGACATCAACAAAAGCACGGGGGCGAGCACCGCGACTATTTGCAGGGTAAGCCGATGCTTAAACTACGGCAGCGGCGGCTACAAAACGGTAATCGGGCGTTTGGAGGAGAATAAATGAGCTTTGACGAAAGTATTTTAAAAAGCGATGAAAGGGCGGTATATGAGCTTAGAGCCCTCTACCGCGAATACGGCTACAGCCAGTATAAAATGAGCAAGTTTGAGGAATACGATTTGTACTCCGAAAACAAGGACTTTTTGGTGTCGGACGGGGTTATAACCTTTAACGATACCAACGGCAAGCTGTTGGCATTAAAGCCCGACGTAACCCTTTCTATTTTAAAGAATTTTAAGGACGAGGTGGGTGCTACCGAGCGCCTTTACTACAACGAGAATGTTTATAGAATTTCCGAAACCTCACACACCTATAAGGAAATTATGCAGACGGGGCTCGAATGTATCGGGGATATAAACGGCGATAACGAGGCGGAGGTTATTATACTTGCCCTTAAAAGCCTTGCTTTAATCAGTAAAACCTTTGTGCTTGATTTGTCCCACGTAGGTCTTGTTTCGGCTCTGCTTGACGGCTTCGGCTTAGAGGGCGAGAAAAGAAAGGCGGCTTTAAACGCTGTAGTCTCCAAAAACGGGGACCTACTTCGAGAAACCTGCGGCGAGGAGGCTTTCGGCTCTCTTAAATGCCTTATTAAAAGCTTTAAAAACCCCAAGGACGCGCTTAAAGCGGTCGGCGAAATCTGCAAAACCGACAAAGCGGGGCAGTACGCCGAGGAGCTTCAAAAAATTTATGACCGTGCCGAAAAAGAGGGCTTTGGCGACAATATAAATATTGACTTTTCAATCGTCGATTCCGCCGCGTATTACAGCGGCGCGGTCTTTAAGGGCTATATAGACGGCGCCGAGGCAAGGGTGCTTTCGGGCGGAAGATATGACGGGCTTATGCGCAAGATGGGAAGAAAATCTGGCGGAATAGGCTTTGCGGTTTATCTTGACGCCCTTGAACGCGCTGACGAAAAGGCGGGAGAGGACAGCGACTTTATAAACGTCGCCCTGCCTAAAGGACGGCTCGGCGAAAAGGTTTATTCAATGTTTGAAAGGGCGGGTTTTCCTTGCCCCTCCATTAAAGAAAACAATCGCAAGCTGATTTTTGAAAATGAGGAATTGGGGCTTCGCTTTTTCTGGGTAAAGCCGTCGGACGTTGCGATTTACGTTGAACGAGGCGCAGCGGACATCGGCGTTGCGGGCAAGGATATTTTGCTTGAATACGAGCCCGACGTTTACGAGCTGCTCGATTTAAAGTTAGGCAAATGCCGTATGGCGGTGGCGGGCAAAAAGGACTTTAAGGACGACACCTCAAGAACACTTCGCGTAGCTACCAAGTTTTCCAATATCGCGCGGCAGTACTACGCCGAAAAGTGCCGCGATATTGATATTATCCACCTTAACGGCTCTATTGAGTTAGCCCCGATTTTAGGGCTTTCGGACGTGATTGTAGACATTGTGGAGACAGGTAAAACCCTGCTTGAAAATAACTTAGAGCCCTTTGAAACAATCGTTCCTATAAGCGCAAGGCTGATTTCAAACAAGGCGAGCTTTAAATTCAAGGCAGAAAAAATCGAGAAAATCAAAAAGGGACTATTAAGTCTTACGGAGAATGAGCAATGATTAAGATTATGAAATACGGCGAGGTATCGCCCGAGGAAATTTTCGCCCGCGGCACGGCGGCGACCGATGTTTCGGATATTGTGCGCGACATTATAGACAATGTTAAGGCTAACGGCGATAAGGCGCTTTACGAGTACTGCGAAAAATTCGATAAAGCGAAATTATCCTCCCTTGAGGTAAGTAAAGAGGAAATTGACGAGGCGTTCCATACAGTTGAGCCGCAGTTTATCGGGATTTTAGAGGAAGCGGCGGAGAATATCCGTGCCTTTCACAAGCAGCAGGTACGCACAGGCTTTATTATAAACGGCGACGGTTATGTTACGGGTCAGGTTATCACCCCGATTGAAAGGGTGGGGCTTTATGTCCCGGGCGGCACAGCGGCGTACCCCTCCACCGTGTTAATGGACAGTATTCCCGCAAAAATCGCGGGCTGTAAGGAAATTTGCATTACCACTCCCCCCTCGGCAGACGGCAAGGTTAATCCCGCTATACTTGCGGCGGCGAAAATCGCGGGGGTTGACCGCATTTTCAAAATAGGCGGCGCACAGGCGGTAGCCGCCCTTGCTTACGGCACCGAAACCGTACCCAAGGTTGATAAAATTGTAGGTCCCGGCAACGCCTTTGTGGCAGAAGCTAAAAGGCAGGTTTTCGGGCTGGTCTCCATTGATATGATAGCGGGACCCAGCGAGATTTTGGTGATTGCGGACGGTAAAAGTAATCCGAAATTTGTGGCGGCGGATCTGCTCTCCCAAGCGGAGCACGACAAAATGGCGTCGGCGGTGCTTGTGACCGACAGCGCAGAATTGGCCGAAAGGGTAAGCGCCGAGCTTGAAAGGCAGATACCTTTACTGCCCCGCGCCGAGATAGCCCGTATTTCGATTGATAATAACGGTAAAATCATTGTTGCCGACAATCTTTTTGACGTAATAGAGGTCGCAAACGAAATCGCGCCCGAGCATTTGGAGCTCTGCGTTGACAGTCCGTTTGATTATTTGGGTAAAATAAAGAACGCGGGCAGTATATTTATGGGCAGATATTGCCCCGAAGCCTTGGGCGACTATTTTGCAGGACCTAACCACACACTTCCGACCTCGGGCACGGCGAGATTTTCAAGCCCCTTGTCGGTTGACGATTTCGTTAAAAAATCCCAGTACACCTATTATACTAAGGACGCGCTTCAAAAATCGGCGGAATCGGTTGCCTTCTTTGCCGAAAAAGAGGGGCTTTCCGCCCACGCAAGGAGCGTTACGGTGCGTTTTGAGGAGACGCAAAAATGAGCAGGTTTTTAAGTGAAAAATTAGCGGCGCTTGAGGCTTATGTACCGGGTGAACAGCCTAAAGACAAGCGTTACATAAAGCTTAATACCAACGAATCCCCCTATCCGCCTCCGACTAATGTGGTTGACGCGGTTGGAAAAGCGGAAATTGAGGACTTGCGGCTTTACTCCGACCCCGAATGTACCGCCCTTAAATCGGCGCTGGCAGAGCAGTACGGAGTAAATACCAAGAATATTTTTATATCCAACGGCTCGGACGAAATTTTAAATTTCGCCTTTATGGCTTACGGAGACAGGGGAGCGGTTTTTCCCGATATAACCTACGGTTTTTATTCGGTTTTTGCCGATTTGTACGGCATTAACGCCGAGGTCATACCGCTAAAGGACGATTTCACGGTTGATATTAAAGATTATTGCGGCAAAAACAGCCTTGTAGTGCTTGCCAACCCCAACGCGCCTACGGGTATCGCCTTAGAGCTTTCGGAGATTGAAAAAATCGTTTCCTCTAACCCCGACGGGATTGTGATAATAGACGAGGCATATGTCGATTTCGGGGCTAAAAGCGCTGTACGCCTTACCGAAAAATACTCCAATTTGCTTGTGGTGCAGACCTATTCAAAATCCCGCAGTATGGCGGGGGCGCGCTTAGGCTTTGCCTTTGCTGATGAACAAATTATCGAAGACCTTGAAAAAATAAAGTACTCCACAAACCCCTACAATATTAACAGACTTACTCAAATTGCGGGGACGGCGGCTATAAAAAATCAGTCGTATTTTGACGGAAACTGTAGGAAAATCGCCGAAACGCGGGAATATGTAAAGAAAGAGCTTAGAAAATTGGGCTTTACTGTTACCGACTCAAAGGCAAATTTCCTATTTGCTAAAAGCGATAAAATAGGGGGTAAGGAGCTTTATTTGTCGCTTAAGGAGCGCGGAATTTTAATAAGGCACTTTGAAAGTAAGCGTATAAAGGACTATAACCGTATTACCGTCGGCAGCCGCGAGGAAATGGAAATTTTCCTTAAAAACGTGGGTGAAATTATAGGAGGGAAAGTATGAGGATCGCGGAAATTAACAGAAAAACCAATGAAACCGATATTAAGCTGAAGCTGAATTTAGACGGTACGGGCAAGAGCGAAATCAACACGGGTTGCGGCTTTCTTGACCATATGCTGACCCTTTTTGCCCGTCACGGCGGTTTTGATCTTGCTGTTTCCTGCAAGGGGGATACCTATGTCGATTACCACCACACGACCGAGGATATAGGAATAGCCTTGGGCGACGCCTTTAAGTCGGCTTTAGGCGATATGCGTGGCATTACCCGCTACGGAAGCTTTATTCTTCCAATGGACGAAGCGCTTATTATGACGGCGGTGGATATTTCGGGACGGGCGCATTTGTCCTACGATTTAACAATCCCCGCGCAGAAGGTGGGCGACTTTGATACCGAGCTTGCTGAAGAGTTTTACTTAGGTTTTGTCCGTCACGCGGCGATAACCTTACATATTAAAGAGCTAAGCGGGACTAACTCCCACCACATTATCGAGGGAGCCTTTAAATCGGTGGCGAGAAGTCTTGCGGCGGCGGTTAAAATCGACGAAAACCGCAAGGATGAAATTCCGTCCACAAAGGGTGTGCTTTAAATGATCGCAATAATTGATTACGGTGTGGGTAACCTCTTTTCCCTCTCCTCGTCGCTAAAGGCGGTCGGGGGAGACGCGGTTATCACGGGGGACAGTAAGCTTATACGAAAAGCCGAAAAGCTGATACTTCCCGGCGTTGGCGCCTTCGGCGACGCTATGGAAAAGCTTAAAGCCGACGGGCTTGACAGTCTTATTAAGGAGGAAACCGCTTCGGGTAAGCCTCTTTTGGGTATCTGCCTTGGTATGCAGCTGTTGTTCGACAAAAGCTACGAGTTCGGCGAGCATTTTGGTTTAGGGCTTATTAAGGGCGAGGTTGTGCCTATGGAGGGCAGAATACCCGAAAACCTTAAAATCCCTCATATAGGCTGGAACTCCCTAAAATTAAAGGGCGACTGCCCGATTTTTAAGAACAACAAGGACGGCGACTTCGTCTATTTCGTCCATTCCTTCTTTGTAGACGGCTGTGAGGAGAGTGTTACCGCCACCACTGAATACGGTATGGAGATTACCGCGGCGGCGGCAAATAAAAATGTTTTCGGCTGTCAGTTCCACCCCGAAAAGAGCGGCGAAACGGGGCTTAAAATTCTGCGCGCCTTTTGCGGCTTGGAGGCAAACAAATGAACATTTTTCCTGCAATAGATTTGTACGAGCACAAGGCGGTGCGGCTCTTTAAGGGCGATTACGCCGAAATGACGGTTTACAGCGATAACCCAATAGAAATAGCGCGGGATTTTGAGGCTAAGGGCGCGAAATTTATTCATATCGTGGACTTAGAGGGCGCGAAAAACGGCGAGACCCCTAATTTTGAAGTCGTAAAGGAAATTGCCCAAAATACCGGGCTTTTTTGTGAAATAGGCGGGGGTATACGCTCTATTGATACCGTGGAAAAGTATTTAAACGCGGGGCTTGACCGCGTGATTTTAGGCACGGCGGCGGTTACGGACGAGGAATTTCTGCGAACCGCTGTTAATAAATACGGCGATAAAATAGCGGTCGGGGTAGATATTAAGGACGGCTTTGTGGCGGTAAAGGGCTGGACCGAAAAATCGGAATACAGCTGTTTCGATTTTTGCGAAAAAATGCGGGAAATCGGGGTTAAAATCTTAATTTGCACCGATATTTCAAGGGACGGCGCTATGAGAGGCACTAACCGCCAGCTTTATAAGGAGCTTTCCGAAAAATTCGATATGAATATTACCGCGTCGGGCGGGGTTTCAAGCATCAACGATATTAAGGCGCTAAGAAATCTCAACCTTTACGGCGCAATAATCGGCAAGGCGTATTATATCGGAGCAATCGACCTTGTTGATGCATTGGAGGCGGCGAAATGATTACCAAAAGAATAATTCCCTGCCTTGACGTTAAGGACGGCAGGGTGGTAAAGGGCGTAAACTTTGAGGGACTTAACGACGTTTCCTCCCCCGTGGAGCTGGGCAGGTATTACAGCGACTGCGGCGCGGACGAGCTTGTGTTTTACGATATTACCGCCTCAAGCGACGGACGAAAGCTTTTTACCGATATATTAAAGGAGGTTGCCCGTAATATCTTTATTCCCCTTACCGTGGGCGGCGGAATCAACACCTTAGAGGACTTTGACCGCGTGCTTAAATGCGGCGCGGATAAGGTGAGCGTTAATTCGGGCGCTATCAAGAATCCCGACCTGATAAAAGCGGCGGCGGAAAAATACGGCAGTCAGTGCGTGGTTATATCGGCGGATATAAAGCGGGTTGACGGCGAGTTCCGCGTGTTTGCGCGGGGCGGCAGGGACGACACCGGAATGGAGGGGGTCTCCTGGATAAAGCGGTGCGTGGATAACGGCGCGGGCGAGGTGGTTGTAAATTCAAT
This sequence comes from Acutalibacteraceae bacterium, assembly GCA_051880555.1. GTDB lineage: Bacteria > Bacillota > Clostridia > Oscillospirales > Acutalibacteraceae > UBA737. The sequence goes on along the minus strand of JBJEOE010000054.1, from coordinate 8,772 downwards.
CGATACCGACGGCGTTAAAAAAGGCTTTGATATAGAAATGCTCAAAGCCGTATGTGATGTGGTTAATGTGCCCGTTATCGCTTCGGGCGGAGCGGGCAGAGCCCAAGATTTTGTGACCTTATTTAACGAGATACCCGATATTGACGCGGGTCTTGCCGCTTCGATTTTCCATTTCGGTGAGGTCAAAATTTCCGATTTAAAGCAACTTTTAAATAAAAACAATATTAATGTGAGGCTGTAAATTATGATAAACGTTGACGAGCTTAAATTTGACGAAAAGGGACTTATCCCCGCGGTTGTGGTGGACGCGCACAGCAAAAAGGTGCTGACGGTTGCCTATATGAATAAGGAAAGCCTTAAAATCTCTATGGAGAAGGAGCTTACCTGCTTTTACAGCCGTTCGAGAAACGAGCTGTGGCTTAAAGGGGAGACAAGCGGCAACTACCAGCACATTGTTTCAATTACCGCCGACTGCGATAAGGACGCGCTTACTGTTGTTATAGAAAAGGAGGGTCCCGCCTGCCATACGGGTAGTGATTCCTGCTTTACAAACCCTGTTTTTGAAAGCGAGAACCGCGCCGAATTTTCGATGTACGGACTGTATGAGCTTTTAGAGGGCAGAAAAAGGGAAATGCCCGAGGGCTCTTACACAACCTACCTCTTCCAAAAGGGAATTGATAAAATTCTTAAAAAGGTGGGCGAGGAATCCACCGAGGTTATAATCGCGGGCAAGGCGGGCGACAAAAAGGAAACTATTTACGAGATTGCCGACCTTGCTTATCACGTGATGGTGATGATGGTGGAAATGGGTATTTCGGTGGAGGACGTGCGAAAAGAGCTTGCTTCCCGCCACGTTATCGACCACAAGGTTAAGCAGGAGAAAATGGCAAGTGATAAAATGTAATTATCATACCCATACGAACTACTGCGACGGCAAGGATTCGCCCGAGGAGTTAGTAAAAGCGGCGCTTAATAAGGGCTTTTTTGCCCTCGGCTTTTCTTCGCACAGCTACACAGAGATGGATAAAAGCTTTGCAATGAGCGCAAGTGAAGCCCAAAAATACCGCGCCGAAATCGCCGCCCTTAAGGAAAAGTACAAGGATAAAATAGAGCTTTACTGCGGAATTGAGCAGGATTATTTTTCCGACGAGCCGACAGACTGCTATGATTATGTTATAGGCTCGGTGCATTATGTTTTAAAAAACGGGGAATATATCGCCGTTGACGATACTGCCGAGATTGTAAAAAACGCGGTAGACAGGCTTTACGGCGGCGATTTTGACGCTCTCGCTGAGGATTATTTTGCGCTTGTTGCAAAGGCAGCCGAAAAAACGGGTGCCGATATAATCGGGCATTTCGATTTAGTCTCAAAATACAGTGAAAAAAACGGCTACGGCGAAACTCCGCGATTTTTAGCGGCGGCGGAGCGGGCGGTTAAGGCGCTTATACCTTGCGGCTTGCCCTTTGAAATTAACACGGGGGCTATGGCGAGGGGAGTAAGGAGCGTACCATACCCGTCCCCCGAAATTCTTAAAATCATAAAGAAACACGGCGGGGAAATTATGCTCTCAAGCGACTGCCACGATAAGAATTATCTTGATTTCGCCTTTGACAAGGCGGCGGCTTTGGCACGTAATATCGGCTTCACCCGCGCCGCCGTAATAAAAAACGGCAAAATAGAATATATAAAGCTTTAGGATTGCAATGCCGCAATCCTAATTTTTATGTTGTAAAAAGTGAAATATTATGATATTATTGTAGTGTGATATAATCGGTATTTTAAGGGGGGCAGTGTTATGAACAAATACAAAACGCTTATGTCAAACACCCTCCTTATAAGTATAGGCACCTTCGGCTCTAAAATACTGGTCTTCTTTATGGTGCGGTTTTATACGGGCTATTTAACCCCGTCGGATTACGGCACGGCGGATCTTATTACACAAACGGCAAACCTGCTTTTCCCGATTGTTTCGCTCGGCATTACCGACGGCGTTTTCCGCTTTGCCCTTGATAACGAGCGGGGACGGCGGAGCGTTTTCACGGTCGGCTTTATTACGATAACGGCAGGCTCGGTGTTCTTCTTGGCGGTGATTCCTCTGCTTAATACGGTTAAGGAATTTAAGGGCTATATTTGGCTTATTGTGGTTTATACAATGGCGTCCTGCTACCATTCGCTTTGCTCGCAGTTTATAAGGGCAAGGGGAAATACCGCCCTTTTTTCGGTTCAGGGTATTATTAATACCGCCCTTGTAATCGGGCTTAACGTTTTGTTTCTTGCGGTAATGCGAATCGGGGTTACGGGCTATGTGCTGTCGGTTGTATTGGCGGACTTCCTTTGCACCGTTTTTCTCGTTGTAAAGGAGCGGCTATGGACTCAGCTTACGCTTCACCCGCGGAAAATCGCCTTTAAAAGAATGTTAAGGTACAGTATTCCGCTTATTCCCGCGACGATATTTTGGTGGATAACCAGCGTTTCCGACCGCTATATGGTAAACGCGATGATAGGAAGCACCGAAAACGGAATCTACGCGGTTTCCTATAAAATTCCTACTATTCTAACCCTCGTTTCAACAATATTTATGCAGGCGTGGCAGTTTTCCGCGGTCACCGAATCCCATGGGGACAAAGAGGAGCATATCAGATTTTTCAGCAATGTCTGGCGCTCATTTCAGGCGGTAATGTTTTTGGCGGGCGCGGTTATAATAGCCTTTGCAAAGCCCGCGATAAAGCTTCTTTCGACCGAGCAGTACTATTCCGCGTGGCAGTATGTGCCGCTTTTGTCGGCGTCTATGATTTTTACCGCCTTTGTCTCTTTTACGGGCACGGTTTATGTGGTCACAAAGCAGAGCGGAATATCCTTTATTACCGCTATGGCGGGGGCGGCGATTAACATTGCCCTTAATTTATTGCTTATTCCCTCGCCCCTCGGTGTTCAGGGCGCGGCGATAGCCACCTTTTTAAGCTATTTCGCGGTATTTTTAATCCGTGCGGTCAATTCGAGAAAATATATTCCCTTTAAGCTTTACGGCGGTCACATCGCTTTAAATACATTAATAATTTTAATTCAAATTGTCTTTTCGCTGCTTGAACTGCCGTTTTGGATTCCCGTTCAGGCGGTTTCCTTGATTGCGCTTATGGCGGTAAATTATAAATTTATTTTAATCTGCCTTAATAAGCTGCTTTCAATGGTGAAAAAATAATAAAAATATTCGGAGGAAGAAAATTGGGCTTTTTTAATTCATATTTCGGAAAAATTCTAATGACCTTTTTAATTTCAATGGTTCCCGTTATCGAGCTTCGCGGCGCGATACCTATAGGCGTTGGCGCGGGGCTTAACCTTTGGCTTGCAATCGGGGTTTCCATTGTCGGAAATCTTGTGCCTGTGCCTTTTATTATAATCTTTATCAAAAAGATTTTCGCGTGGATGAGAACCAAAAGCGAAAAGCTTAACAGCCTTGTAACGCGGCTTGAAAAAAGGGCGGAGGCGAAATCGGAGACGGTGCAGAAATACGCCTTTTGGGGGCTTTTTATACTCGTAGCCATACCGCTTCCCGGTACTGGTGCGTGGACGGGGTCGCTGGTCGCGGCGATGCTTGAAATGCCGCTTAAAAAGGCGTTTCCCGCAATACTGCTGGGCGTTTTAGCTGCGGGTGTAATAGTTTCCTTTGTGACCTACGGCGCGGGCGCATTGCTCTTTGGATAATTGACTGCAAATATCAAAAAACGGACTGCCTGAAAAATAGCTTTTCGGACAGTCCGCTTTTTTATCTCATCATACCGTTGGTTTTCCGCCCATTCCTCTGTCGGGCTGTCCTCCCATACCGCCGTTCATACCGCCCGACGAGCCGTAAACGGTGGAAACCGAGCTTATTTCAACCGAAAAGCTTTTTTCGCCGCCCGTAACCTTTCCGTTAGTGCTGAAGCCGTTTTGGTCGCAGTCCGAGACCGTGCCGCCCGCATTCACGGTTATCGCCGCGTCCGAGCATTTAACGCAGTCCTTGCCCTCAATTGCCCGCCCCGCGCTTGTGACGTTGAGCGTAAGCCCGCAGATAACAAGGTCGTCCTTGGAGGCTATTCCGCATTTAAGCTTGCCTGTAACATTAAGCATACCCTTGCCGTTAAGGGTTAAATCCGCACGGCTGAAAATCGCGGCGTCAACATTGGTATCGGAGTATTCAGACGAATACTCCCCGCCGTCGGTCACACTGCTTTCGGTTCCATTGAAAAGACAAGGCGGCTGTAAAAAATATCGACCGACGGCAAAAGAAGTCCGTAATACCTTTTAAACCAGTCAATTTCGTTTTTTATTTGCGAGCTCTCGAGCTCGCCGTTTTCTTCCATATAGGCAATGCCGTACGAATACGGGGCGACTATTCTCCGCTTGTAGACAACCCCCTTGTATTTCTTTTTAAGCTCTAAAAAGCAGTCGGAATCCTCTCTCGGCACGCCGTAGGAGCGAAGCCGCAGCTTTTCCTTGTAGAGAGGCTTTTCTTGGGAGGCTCTTATAAGCCGCCTGTCGGGCGTGTCGTAATAAATACTGCAAACCTCGCTTTGACCGTATTTATCGGGAACAGTATGCTTTTCAATCGCCCTTAATACCGCTTGGTATTGACTTTCGTTTAAAATATATTTGTTTTCGTATCTTTTAAAGAATGTCTTGATCATTTGTCGCCCTCCTTTATCTAAAATTTAGCATATTAATTTCAAATGATTATGAATAGTGTATAAACAACTTTTACAGAAATTTAACACCCTTTTTCGACCTTATGCGCCTTTTTTCAATATTTTTCATCACAAACGGTTGACATAATCACGAGAAAATTATATAATTAAGAATATATTGGTATTTCTGCCTAAGGAGAAACGGCAATGAGCAGAGCTTGCAGATTAACCTGCGTTTTTTTATCTATTATAATACTTTTTTCTGCGGCTTTCGGAAGTACGTTGGGCGTTTGCGCTACCGATGACTTTGAAAACCGGATTTCCGCATTTCCCGAAAGCTATAAGGGCTATCTGCGTGAGCTGCACGCGAATTATCCCAACTGGAAGTTTTACGCCGATAACATTAATATGACTCTGGACGAGGCGGTGGAGCTTGAGCTTGTCAAAAAGGTTACCGATTATAAGTCATTGTCCTGGCGTTCTATGGATTTAGGCTCTTATGACTGGGGGACGGGCGAATGGGTTTCTATGGAAAAAGGTCGCTGGTATTATGTCTCGCGCGAGGTAATAAAATATTATATGGACCCGCGTAATTTTTTGAACACAAGCTATATTTACACATTTTTACAACAGGATTACAACTCTAACCTCCAGAATCGGGAGGGACTTCGCAAAATTATAAGCGGAAGCTTTCTTGAAAGGGGTTATGACGGCGTCAAGGACGCATACATAAACGATATTATGGCGGCGGCACAGTCGTCGGGCGTTAATCCCTATATTCTTGCGAGTACAATTATTCAGGAGCAGGGAGTTAACGGCGAATCGGAGCTTATTTCCGGAACCTATTCGGGCTATGAGGGATATTATAACTTCTTTAATGTCGGTGCAAACGGCAATAATCCCGCGGCAAACGGGCTTGCAAGGGCTAAGCTTGAAAATTGGAACAGTCGCTCGGCGGCGATTAAGGGCGGCGCGGAGTTTTGCGGTAATAAATATTTAAAAGCGGGTCAAAATACATATTTTTATATGAATTACAATATAAAAGACACCTCCAATATCTGGCATCAGTACGCAACCGCGGTACACGATTCCGCCTCTAAGGGATATAACGTCTCAAAGACCTATGCCGACCTTAAAACGGCGGAGCTTGATTTTTTAATACCTGTATATAAGGATATGCCTGAGACCGTTTCCGAGCTTCCCGCGAAAACCGAAAGTCTTAACAATTATTATTTCAATTCGGTTTCGGCGGCGGGGCTTACCCCCTCCTTCAATAGGTTCACATACCACTATGACCTTGCGGTCACGGGGGATTCAACCGTAAGAGTGTCCGTTCCGAGCGGCGCCGCCTATGTCGGTGCGGCAAGCTATCAGCTATATGCGGGAAATAACACCGTAAGGCTTACGGTTAAAGCGCAGACAGGCTATACCCGCGATTATGTAATAGATGTTTTTGCGGACAAGGCGTGTACGCTTTATATTGATTCGGGCGGCAATCCGTCTAAGGTTATGTGCGGAGATACCAACGGTGATGGGAATGTTAACGGCAGAGATTTAGCCAACGTCCAAATGCATATTTTGAACGTAAAGCTTTTATCGGGCAATAATTTTATCGGAGGCGATACAAACCAAGACGGAAAAATCAACGGCAGAGATTTGGCGAATGTTCAAATACATATTTTGGGGATAAAATTGCTTACCTAAGCTTTTATAATGAAATGGAGATAACGGTATGAACAAAATTATTAAAAAACTGATTTCCTTATCAGTGGCGACACTTCTTTTGCTTAGCTGTTTAGCCTTCACGGCTTCGGCGGCGGCAAAAACCACTATTGCTTTCAGCAATAATAATCCCAAGGCAAACGATGCGGTAACCGTTACGGTTACTGCAAACGGTGCAGAGGCTATGTACAGCACTGAATTTGAGGTGAGCTATAATCCTGAAGTTCTCCGCTTTGAAAGCGGAGACAGCGCCGCGGGCGGTGCGGGCGTAGTAAAGGTTGCGGGGGCAGTCTCGGGTGCGACAAAGCAGTCCTATACCCTTAGCTTTACTGCGATTGCCGCAGGTTCGTCAACCGTTGCTATCTCGGGAAAGGCATACTATAATAATGACAAGGAAGACAATCTCGGCGCGTCGGCTACAATGACCGTTTCGGACGCGACTAAGTCGGATAACGCCGATTTAAAATCCCTTTCATTAAGCAAGGGTACGCTTTCACCTAAATTCTCTGCTTCTAAAACCTCCTATACCGCAAGCGTTGCCAACGACGTTACCGATGTAAAGGTTTATGCAACCGCGGCGGACGGCGAGGCAAAGGTCGAGGTTTCGGGCAAATCGGCTCTTGAGGTGGGCGAAAATGTCCGTACCGTTACGGTAACTGCGGCTTCCGGAGCGCAGAAAACCTATAAAATCACAATAACCCGTGCCGCAGAGGGCGATACCGCCTCAGAACCGGATCAGACCTCGGAATCCGAGAATAATCCGTATGAAGCTACCGTTGACGGCGTTACGTATACCGTTGCTACAGATGTTTCGGGAATAACTCTGCCCAAGGGCTTTTCCGCGTCAACTGCCGAGTATAACGGCACACAGGTCGCAGTCGCTAAGGATTTAGATTCTAATTACACCATTTACTATTTAAAGGCGGCGGACGGCGAAGCCTATGTGCCTTACCTTTTAACCGCGGACGGTGCAACCTTTGAAAAGCTAAGATATGTCACATTTGACGATAAAATGTATATTTTCGCCGAAATTCCCGAGGGCAGAACCGCACCCGACGGATATTATGACACCTTCATTAAAATCGGAGATTTTGACGTTAAGGCGTTTGCTTCGAGAAATGAAGAGCTTTCCGACCTGTATTATGTTTATTGCTTCTATGACGGCGGCTTCCGCATTTATCGTTACGACCGTAAGGAAAATGTACTCCAGAGAGCGCCTGAGTTTAAGCTGGTGACAGAGAGCGAAAACAAATTACCTCAAAACGCGGGCTTTGCGGAGCGCTTTAAATCACTTTCCGCTAACGCGAAAATAACCGTAATCGGGCTTTTGCTGGCGGCATTAGGCGCGGTTGTGCTTATCGTGCTTTTGGTTATAAGGCTTGTAAAGGGAAGACAGCCGATTGACGACGATGATTTTAACGGGGATATGCTGTTCCGCGCAGCTTTTGATGATGTTACGGTCACCGACAGCGGTAAGAACGAAGAAAAGCAAGAAGAAACTGAAGAAGAACCCGAAGAAGTTGAAAAACAATAAAATTATAATTATTATGCTCCCCTATCCGATAATAAGGAAAGGGGAGCATTTTTAACGCTTCTGGTAAGGTAACGGACGAATGGTTTATGCAGTTGTCCCATACTCATCCTCATGGTTGGAGGAGGGAGTACAAAATAAAGAAGGAGGTTGCGCATAAAATGTAAGCGCAACCTCCCAAGACATAAACATTTAACAATTAGAAAAACGAAAAAAGTGGCAAATCCTGCGAAATAAATCGCAAAATCTGCACCTAAAAGCCCAGGTATTTAGTTCAAGTCCTCCCCAAAGGTCGTTTTTGGGAAATGATATCTTTTGAATTCCACTTTGAATAAAGGCACGAAAAACCCAGAAACCGTTGTGGTTTCTGGGTTTTCCGAACCGATAACTTTTTCGGTTCGCAATGTTGGTTGCGGAGGCTGGACTTGAACCAACGACCTTCGGGTTATGAGCCCGACGAGCTACCAGCTGCTCCACTCCGCGATATTTAATTGTTTTCATCTGTAAATATATTATACACCATATCAGGGGATAATGCAACCCTTTTTTTAAAAAAAAAGCGATATTTTTTAAAAATGTAAAAGCAGGGAAGAGGGGGACAATATCCGCCGCGCATTATGCACGGCGGATAGATAGCGATTAGCTTATGCGCCGAATTTAGCTACATTGAGCTTAATTCCGGGGCCCATTGTAGTAGCTACTACGCAGGACTTAATATACTGACCCTTTGTAGCTGCCGGCTTTGCCTTAACAATAGCCGACATAAGAGCGTCGAGGTTTTCCTTAAGCTTTTCGGGGCCGAAGGAAACCTTGCCGATGGGGCAGTGAATGATGTTGGTCTTGTCGAGACGGTACTC
>JBJEOE010000053.1:0-13810 GCA_051880555.1 Acutalibacteraceae bacterium | reverse complement strand
GAAAAAATATTAAGACGGTGGTTTGCGTTACCGGTCAGCACAGGCAGATGTTGGATCAGGTTTTGGACGCGTTCGGTGTTGTTCCCGATTACGATTTGTCGATAATGAAGGACAAGCAAACCCTGTTTGATATAACCACAAATATCCTGAACAGAATAAAAACCGTATTAGAGGAGGTTTCTCCCAATGTCGTTTTGGTACACGGAGATACCTCGACCACCTTTGTGACTGCGCTTGCCTGCTTTTATATGCAAATTCCCGTCGGTCACGTTGAGGCGGGACTGCGTACATATAACATTTATTCTCCATATCCCGAGGAATTTAACCGTCAGGCGGTGGGAATTGTTGCCAAATATCATTTTGCGCCGACAGCCCTTTCAAGGGATAACCTTATCCGCGAGGGGAAAAGGGCGGAGGATATATATGTGACGGGCAATACCGCTATTGACGCTTTGAAAACCACGGTTCGGGCAGATTATTCCCACCCTGAGCTTGATTGGGCAAAGGGAAGCCGTCTGATTCTGATTACGGCGCACCGCAGAGAAAATTTGGGCGAGCCTATGCACCATATGTTCCGCGCAATTCGCCGCGTTATGGAGGAATACCCCGACGTTAAGGCGGTTTATCCGATTCATATGAATCCCACGGTAAGAAGGGCCGCAGAGGAGGAGCTTTCGGGCTGTGACAGAATCCACATAATCGAACCCCTTGAGGTGCTTGACTGCCACAATATTATGGCACACAGCTATATGATTTTAACCGATTCGGGCGGTATACAGGAGGAGGCTCCCTCTCTCGGTAAGCCCGTCCTTGTTATGCGCGATACCACCGAGCGCCCCGAGGGAATTAAGGCGGGTACGCTTAAGCTTGTGGGAACCGACGAGGAAACGATTTATCGGAATTTTAAACGCTTATTAGACGATAAGAATGAGTATAACGCTATGGCGCACGCAAGCAATCCCTATGGGGACGGCTTTGCTTGTATGCGCATAGCTGATGTGTTGGAGGCTGAATAATTTGTCGCTCTTTTCAAACAAAACCCTGATGATTACGGGAGGAACGGGCTCCTTCGGCAACGCCGTGCTTAACCGCTTTCTTAAAACCGATATAGGCGAGATACGCGTCTTTTCCCGCGATGAGAAAAAGCAGGACGATATGCGTCACGAATTTCAGTCGAAAATGCCCGAGGCAGCTGACAAAATTAAGTTTTTTATCGGCGACGTAAGAGACCTTGCAAGCCTTAAAAACGCTATGCACGGGGTGGATTTTATATTCCACGCGGCGGCGCTGAAACAGGTGCCGTCCTGCGAGTTTTTCCCGCTTGAAGCAGTTAAAACCAATGTTATCGGTACAGATAATGTGCTTACCGCCGCGATTGACGAGGGGGTTAAAACCGTAATCTGCCTTTCTACGGATAAGGCGGCATATCCCGTCAACGCAATGGGCACAAGCAAGGCTATGATGGAAAAGGTTATAGTCGCAAAATCCAGAACAACCGATAAGACAAAAATCTGCTGTACCCGTTACGGCAATGTTATGTGCTCGCGCGGGTCGGTAATTCCGCTGTGGATTGACCAGATAAAGGAGGGCAAGCCGATTACCGTAACCGAGCCTTCTATGACCCGCTTTATTATGTCGCTTGACGAGGCGGTGGATCTTGTTTTGTTCGCCTTTGAAAAGGGCGAAAGCGGTGATATTTTAGTCCAAAAGGCTCCCGCCTGCACAATAGAGGTTCTTGCACGGGCGGTGAAAAGGCTGTTTGACCCGAGCGGTAAGACCGAAATTAAAACAATCGGTATACGCCACGGCGAAAAAATGTACGAGACCCTGCTTACTAATGAGGAATGTGCGAACGCCGCCGATATGGGGGATTTTTACCGCGTACCCTCAGATAAGCGCGACCTTAATTACGATAAATATTTTAAGCAGGGCGACATAAAGCGCGATCCGCTTACAAGCTTTGATTCAAACAACACAAAGCTCCTGACGGTTGACGAGGTAACCGAAAAGCTCCTCTCGCTTGAATATATCCGCAGGCGTTTATCGGAAAACGGAGATAATATATGAAGCAAGAACAGCAAATGTTTTTGAACCTGATACACTCAGGATTAGGCGGCGAAAAAGCGGCGGTGACCGCAGATTTCGACTGGGAAAATGCGCTTTTGCTCGCAAAAAAGCATAACCTTCTAACGGTTCTTTATTACGGAGTTAAAAATTCGGAGCTTAAAGCTCCTTCTGAAATCGCGGCGGAGCTCGACGGCGCGATTTATCAAAATACCGTAATCGACTGTAACCAAATTTACGAGGCGCAAGCGCTCGCAAAAATGTTTCGCGAGGAGGGTATAGACTTTTCCCTGCTTAAGGGCTTGCATTTAAAAAAATGCTTTCCGCAAAGCGTTATGCGTTCAATGAGCGATTTGGATATACTTGTCCGCGCCGAACAGCTTGAAAAAGTAATAGAGAAGATTCAGGCTAAAGGCTATAAATTTGAAACCGAGACCGACCACGTTACAGAATGGTCAAAGGGAAATTATATACATTTAGAGCTTCATAAAAAGCTGGTTCCCGAAAATCAGCCCTTCGGCGAGTATTATGCGGACAGCTGGAGGTTTTTTAATCCCGTTGAAGAGGGCTCAAACGAATACGAGATGTCCCCCTCGGACGAGTATATTTTCCTCTTTCTCCACTTCGCCAAGCACTATATCAGCGGCGGGGTTGGAATACGCCAGATGCTGGATTTATGGGTATTTTCAAGTAATGATATTGATTATTCCTATGTTAAACAGCAGCTTGAAACGCTGGGCTTAGCTGAGTTTTGGGAAAATATCCGTGCCACGCTTGATTGCTGGATGAACGGTGCCGATTCCACCGAAAAAACCGATTTTATTACCGATTTCATTTTTTCAAGCGGCGTTTTCGGAAACCGTCATAATTATTTAATAGCAAACGCGGTAAAAACAAATGAAAAACCCGAAAAGGCGGGAAAACGCAGGATTTTTGAGCTTTTTATTCTACCGTATTCGGGAATGTGTATAAAGTATCCCGTGCTTAAAAAATATCCCGTGTTATTGCCGTTTTATTGGGTTAAAAGATTGGTGACGGCATTTTTCTTCAAGAGAAAAAAGGGAATAATTCATTTAAAGGAATTTTCAAAAATGGACGGGGAAGAAATCAGAGCGGCAAAAGCAGATTTTAATTATGTCGGGTTGGATTTTGATTTCAAGGAGTAAGGTATGAAGATACTTATTACGGGCGCGAAGGGATTTGTAGGAAAAAATCTTGCCGAGGCGCTTAAAAATATCAGGGACGGCAAGGACAGAACCCGCCCCGATTTAAAGATAGAAGAAATATATCTTTACGATATTGATTCCTCTAAGGAAGAATTGGAAACCGCCTGCGAAAAAGCGGATTTCGTATTTAACCTTGCGGGAGTAAACAGACCTAAAGACAATTCCGAATTTTTAAAGGGCAATTTCGGCTTTGCGGGCGATTTGCTTGATACCCTTAAAAAGTACAATAATAAGTGTTCCGTAATGCTTGCAAGCTCTGTTCAGGCGACCCTTATCGGCAGATATGACAGCGACTACGGAAGGAGCAAAAAGGCGGGGGAGGAGCTGTTTTTTGAGTACTCAAAGGAAACAGGAGCAAGGGTGCTTGTATACCGCTTTCCCAACCTTTTCGGCAAGTGGTGCAGACCTAATTACAACAGCGCCGTAGCGACCTTTTGCTACAACACCGCAAATGATTTGCCGATTACCGTAAACGACCGAAATACCGAGCTTGAACTGCTGTATATAGATGATTTGGTTTCGGAAATGCTTGACGCGCTTGAAAATAAAGAACATCATTGCGAATTTGACGGTGTAAAAACCGTTCTTAATGACAGCGGCAGATACTGTGCCGCACCTATTACGCATTTTGTACACTTAGGCGAAATCGCAGATTTACTTGAAAGCTTTAAAAATCAGCCGGAAACCCTTTTAATGCCTGAAATACCGAATAACTCCTTTGCAAAAAAGCTTTATTCAACCTATCTTTCCTATTTGCCCAAAGAAAAGGTAAGCTTTCCGCTTAAAATGAATGTGGATAACAGAGGCTCCTTTACCGAGCTGCTTAAGACCGAAAAGTGCGGTCAGGTAAGCGTTAATGTCTCAAAACCCGGTATCACCAAGGGTCAGCATTGGCATAATTCTAAGTGGGAGCTTTTTATCGTCGTTTCGGGTCACGGACTGATAGAAGAACGTAAAATCGGGAGCGACGAGGTAATGCGGTTTGAGGTCAACGGAGACAGAATCGAAGCGGTGCATATGCTCCCCGGATACACCCACAATATCATAAATCTATCCGACACCGAAAATTTGGTGACGGTTATGTGGGCAAACGAAAGCTTTGACCCCAAAAAGCCCGATACATTCTTTGAGGAAGTGTAACAATGGAAATAAGAACCGATTACAGCGATATAAAATTCAAGGATAACGGCAAATTAAAGCTGTTGATTATAGTAGGCACCCGCCCCGAAATTATACGTCTTGCGGCGGTTATAAATAAATGCCGTGAATACTTTGACTGTATTTTGGCGCATACCGGTCAGAATTATGACTATAACCTTAACGGCGTGTTTTTCAAGGATTTGAAATTAGACGACCCCGAGGTATATATGGACGCGGTAGGGGACGATTTGGGAGAAACCGTCGGCAATATTATAAACTGCTCATATAAGCTGATGAGCAGTATCAAGCCCGACGCTCTGCTTATTTTGGGAGACACCAACTCCTGCCTGTCGGCTATCGCGGCGAAGAGATTGCATATTCCGATTTTCCATATGGAGGCAGGCAACCGCTGTAAGGACGAGTGTCTGCCTGAGGAGACCAACCGTAGGATTGTAGATATTATCTCCGACGTTAATATGGCGTACTCAGAGCACGCGCGCCGCTACCTTGCAGAATGCGGACTTCCGAAGGAGCGTACCTATGTAACAGGCTCGCCTATGGCGGAGGTGCTTCACGCTAATTTAGCCGAAATAAAGGCAAGCGATATTCACGAAAAATTAGGTTTACAAAAGGGTAAATATATTCTGCTTTCGGCGCACAGAGAGGAAAATATCGATACCGAGAAAAACTTTTTGTCCCTATTTACCGCGATAAACAAAATGGCGGAAAAATATGATATGCCGATACTTTATTCCTGCCATCCGCGCTCTAAAAAGCGGCTCGAACAAAGCGGTTTTAAGCTTGATAAAAGGGTTATACAGCATGTGCCGCTGGGCTTTCACGATTACAACTGTCTGCAAATGAACGCCTTTTGCGTAGTGTCCGACAGCGGAACTCTGCCCGAGGAAAGCTCCTTCTTCACAGGAGTGGGCAGTCCATTCCCCGCAGTTTGCATACGTACCTCTACCGAACGCCCCGAGGCGCTTGATAAGGCGTGCTTTATCCTTGCGGGAATTGACGAAAAGAGCCTTTTGCAGGCGGTCGATACAGCGGTGGAAATGAATAAAAACGGCGACTATGGAATACCCGTTCCCGATTACACCGAGGAAAACGTATCTACAAAGGTTGTAAAAATAATTCAGTCCTATACGGGCGTTGTTAATAAAATGGTTTGGAGAAAATTTTAATATAAATACTTATAAAGTAAAATCAGCAGTATAAATCCCCTCGTTTAACAAATAATAGAATCACGATTCAATAAAATAAGGGGATTAAAATATATGAAAGCCACAGGAATAGTTAGAAGAATCGATGACCTCGGAAGAGTTGTAATACCTAAAGAGATTCGCCGCACTATGCGTATTCGCGAGGGTGACCCGCTGGAAATATACACGAATTCCGGCGGGGAGGTCATTTTTAAGAAGTATTCGCCCATAGGGGAGCTTTCTTCGTTTGCCTCTCAATATGCAGAGGCGCTTAACGCCGCGACCGATTTGACGGTGCTTATCTGTGACCGCGATCACTGTATCGCCGCTTCCGGAATTTCTAAAAAAGAGGTTCTTGAACGCCGCGTGACCCAGAATGTTGAGGACATTATGGAGGGCAGGCGAGTTGAGGTTTATCCGAGCGGAAAGTCGGTTCCCGCAATAGAGGGGATCGACCAAAATATTGCCGTCGCCGCACCTATTGTCGCGTCGGGAGATGTAAGCGGAGCGGTGGTGCTTACCTCCGCGGAGGGAGAGAGCGCAAAGGAAAGCGATATTAAATTAGCTACAGTTGCCGCTTCTTTTTTAGGAAAGCAAATGGAATCTTGATAATAAGCTTTATCGCTCGGCGTTTGCCGAGCGATAATTTTTAAATAATATTATGCTCTTGCTATTTTAATGTATATGTGATAGAATAAAAAGCATAAAATTATAATGGGGGAGAAGTTCGAAAATGAATACAAATATTACAAGGGAAGAAGCCGTTAAGCTGCTCCTTAAATATAATAAGGATAGCTTTCACCTACAGCACGCCGTTACTGTTGAAAGCGTTATGAGGTGGTACGCCGAAAAGCTCGGTTACGAAGCCGACGCCGATAATTGGGGGCTTGTGGGACTTCTGCACGACATTGATTTTGAAAACTACCCCGAGGAGCATTGCATAAAAGCGCCCGAGCTTTTGGCTGAGATAGGAGCATCAAACGAGCTTATTCACGCGGTATGCAGTCACGGCTACGGAATCACGGTAGACGTAAAGCCCGAACACGAAATGGAAAAGGTGCTTTTTGCCGCGGACGAGCTTACGGGGCTTATCGGCGCGGCGGCGCTTATGCGGCCGTCAAAGAGCGTTAGCGATATGGAGCTTAAGAGCCTTAAAAAGAAGTTTAAGGACAAAAAGTTTGCCGCAGGCTGTTCGCGTGATATTATCGCAAGAGGAGCGGAAATGCTCGGTTGGGAGCTTGATAAGCTTCTTGATATGACCCTTTGCGCAATGCGCGATATGGAGAATGAAATTGCCGAAAAATTTTATGAGATAAAAGGTGAAGAAAAATGAGAAAGACAAAAATAGTATGCACCTTAGGTCCTGCCTGCTCGGACGAGGCTACCGTTACCGCGATGTGCAAGGCGGGAATGAACGTTGCGCGCCTTAACTTTTCGCACAACACCCACGAGGATCACAAAAAGCGTATCGACCTTGTAAAAAAGGTTCGTGAAAAGCTCGGTCTGCCTATTGCCTTAATGCTTGATACAAAGGGTCCCGAATACCGAATAAAGACCTTTAAGAACGGTAAAATTACTCTTAACGAGGGGGACAGCTTTACCTTTACCGCCGACGAAATAGAGGGGGACGAAAAAAGGGTTTCAATTAATTACAAGGGACTTGCCTCTGACCTTAATAAGGGTGATATAATTCTCTTAAATAACGGGCTTATGAGCTTTAGAGTGGTAAGCACCACCGATACCGACGTTAACTGCACCGTCCTTGTCGGCGGCGTACTTTCCGACCGCAAGAGTATGAGCTTTCCGAACAAGACCCTTAAGCAGAAATATTTAAGCGAGCAGGACAAGGAGGACATTGCCTTCGGAATTAAAGAGGGCGTAGATTTTATCGCCTGTTCCTTTGTTTCCTGTAAGCAGGATTTGCTTGACGTAAAGAATTTTTTAGCTGAAATCGGCGCAAAGGAAACCGAGCTTATCGCCAAAATTGAAAACCGTTCGGGGGTTGACAATATTGAGGAAATCTCCGAGGAATGTGCGGGCATTATGGTCGCGCGCGGCGATATGGGCGTGGAAATACCCTTTGAACAGCTTCCCGCTATTCAGAAGAAAATCATTACCAAATGCCGATTGCTCGGAAAGCGGGTTATTACGGCAACCGAAATGCTTGAATCTATGATAACAAACGCCCGCCCCACCCGTGCGGAAATTTCCGATGTTGCAAACGCCGTGTACGACGGCACCAGCGCTATAATGCTGTCGGGCGAGACCGCCGCGGGCAAATATCCTGTTTTAGCGGTTGAGACTATGGCTCGAATAGCCGAAAGCACCGAAAAGAATATTCATTATAAAAAGCGTTTCCTTTCAGCGGAGTTCAAGATTAAAAACACGCTCGACGCAATTTCCCACGCCACCTGCGGAATGGCGATTGATATTGACGCAAAGGCGATTACGGTTTGCAGTCTGTCGGGTATGACCGCTCGTATGGTATCGCGTTTCCGCCCGCCCGTTGATATTGTTGGTCTTACAACCGATGTTAAAACCTGGCACAAGCTTTCGCTTTCGTGGGGCGTTATTCCCGTAATGTGCGAGAACTACCCCTCGACCGACGTGCTTTTTTACAGCGCGCTAAAGCTTACAAAGGAGACCCTTAAGCTTGAGGACGGAGACAAAATTGTAATAACAGGCGGCGTTACCAACGGCAAGTCGGGTAACACAAATTTGATAAAGGTTGAGACGGTTTAATATTGTTGCGGGGTAGTTGGAATGAATTTACCCAAACGCAAGCCGACAAGACTAAAAAATTATGATTATAATGGTTATAGTTAGTCAAAATAGTGCTTAAAGGCACTATTTTGACGCCAAATCTTTGATTTGGCAACAAATTTTCAAAGAAAATTTGACTATACCCATTTCAATGAATATCGGGCGAATTCAAATGAATGTTCATTTGAATTCGCAAAAACCGATAAAATCGGTTTATCGAAACGCTTCTATGCGTTTCGATATTCTATATTCATTATAGTAGTGACGGAACATATTTTATAACTATATGTACTCATAAAAAGCAAAAAATATTGTCAAATATCGTAGGGGCGATTCACGAATCGCCCGAAATAAAATTAAGCCTCAATGGGGAAATTGTCGAAAAATATATTAAGCAATTAGAGGCACGGTTTGATTTAAAGGTTGATAAATATGTTATAATGCCGAATCATATTCATTTATTAATTGTTATTGAAACGCGGGCGATTCGTGAATCGCCCCTACAAAAGCGATCAACAATTTCAAACGCAATCGGATATTTAAAAATGAATGTTTCGAGAGATGTTCACAAAATCGGATATACCGATAAAATTTGGCAGCGCTCATTTCACGACCATATTATCCGTAACGAAGGCGATTACTTAAAGATTTGGAATTACATCGATACCAACCCGCAAAAATGGAATGAGGATTGCTTTTTTACGGAATAAAGCGGCTATAGATATAAAAAATGCAGGACGGCTTTGGCTGTCCTGCATTTTTGATGTGAAAATTAAAGTGTTTTACTAGAGGTGATGACCGTTTTGCCGCCCATATAAGGCTGTAACGCTTTAGGTATTAAAACGCTGTAATGCTCGCCGTCAAAGCGGAGGTTGTTTTCGAGGAACGCAATCAACATTCTCGGCGGAGCGACAACCGTGTTGTTAAGGGTGTGGGCAAGGTACTTTTTGCCGTCGGCTCCCTTAACCTTGATTCCGAGTCTTCTTGCCTGCGCGTCGCCTAAGTTAGAGCAGGAGCATACCTCAAAATACTTCTGCTGTTTAGGAGACCACGCCTCAACGTCGTAGGACTTAACCTTTAAATCCGCAAGGTCGCCTGTGCAACATTCGAGGGTGCGGACGGGAATATCCATACTGCGGAAAAGTTCTACGGAATAGCTCCACATCTTGTTAAACCAATCCATACTTTCCTCAGGCCTACAAATAACTATCATTTCCTGCTTTTCAAACTGGTGGATTCTGTAAATTCCGCGCTCCTCAATGCCGTGGGCGCCCTTTTCCTTGCGGAAGCAGGGGGAATAGCTTGTAAGTGTAAGCGGCAGTTTTTCCTCGGGGGTGATGGTGTCGATAAACTTGCCTATCATAGAGTGCTCGGACGTGCCTATAAGATAGAGATCCTCGCCCTCAATCTTATACATCATAGCGTCCATTTCCTCAAAGCTCATAACCCCTGTTACAACCTTGCTCCTAATCATATAGGGCGGTATGCAGTAGGTAAAGCCCTTGTCAATCATAAAATCCCGCGCGTAGGCAAGCACCGCCGAGTGAAGACGTGCGATGTCGCCCATAAGATAGTAAAAGCCTTCGCCCGCAACTCTGCCCGCGGCTTCCTTGTCGATACCGTCGAAAAGCTGCATAATATCGGTGTGGTAGGGAATTTCAAAATCGGGGTGGGTCTGCTCGCCGTACTGCTTGACCTCTACGTTCTCGCTGTCGTCCTTTCCGACGGGAACGCTTGCGTCCACGATATTCGGGATTTTCATCTGAATCTCAAGCACCTTTTTTGAAAGCTCGTCTTCCTTTTCCTCAAGCGCCTTTAATTCCTCCGCCTGCTCGTTCACAAGCTTTTTCATTTCCTCGGCTTCCTCGCGCTTGCCCTGACCCATAAGCATACCTATCTGCTTACTAACCTTGTTGCGGTTGGCGCGAAGCTCGTTTGCGCGGCTGTTAGCGTCGCATTTTTCGCCGTAAAGCGAAATAAGCTCGTCCACAAGCGGGAGCTTGTTGTCTTTAAATTTTTTCTTTATGTTTTCCTTAACAAGCTCGGGATTTTCACAAATAAATCTAATATCCAGCATTATTATTCCTCCTATTAGACCTCAAAATAACTTATACAGTATACCATATTTACTTATTTATGTCAAACGGTTAGGCACATATTTTCGGGCATAATAACAGAAGGGGTGAAAAAATGCCGAAAAAAGATAAGAAAAACGACCTTCCTGTGCTTGATATTTCGTCCGAGTCCTTCGGAGGAATGCCCGAAACCGCCTTTGAGATGGTAAACCGCTACGGCACATATGAAATTCAGGCGACCGCCGACACGGAAAATATGTATCCCGCTATTGCGCAGGGCTTTAATAAGGGTATAATAGAGACCGACCGCGAAAATCCTACCGCCGAAAGACGTGTAAGGGTCGAAAAAAAGAGAAAAAATTAAAAACCTTGCGCTAACGCAATACAAAAACTTGACAAATGCCGCATAAAGCCGTATAATTCTATTAGAAATATCTTTGTTAAAAAGCATTTGGAGGATTAATAAGTATGATTAGTGCCGGCGATTTCAGAAACGGAGTAACCTTTGAAGAGGATGGAAACGTTTTACAGGTTGTTGAATTTCAGCATGTAAAGCCCGGAAAGGGAGCCGCTTTTGTAAGAACTAAGGTTAAAAACGTTATAACAGGCTCGGTTGTTGAAAAGAGCTACAACCCGACTGCTAAGTTCCCGACAGCTTATGTTGAGAGAAAGGATATGGAGTATTCCTATTCCGACGGCGACCTTTACTATTTTATGGATCAGGAAACCTATGAGCTGGTTCCGATTAACGGCAGCGAATTAGGCGATAACTTTAAGTTTGTAAAGGAAAATATGGTTTGTAAGATTCTTTCCTACAAGGGCAAGGTTTTCGGCGTTGAGCCGCCTACCTTTGTAGAGCTTCAGGTTACACAAACCGACCCCGGCTTCAAGGGCGACACCGCAACCAACGCTACAAAGCCCGCTACTCTTGAAACAGGCGCGGAAATCCGTGTTCCGCTTTTCATTGATGAGGGCGAAATGATTAGAATCGACACCCGCACAGGCGAGTATATGGAGCGCGCTTAAATTTTTACGGAGGTATACTTTAATGGATATTTGTGAAAAGATTGCTTATATAAAGGGTTTGGCAGAGGGCCTTAACCTTGACGAAACCACAAAAGAGGGCAAAATCCTCGCCGCGATTATTGACCTTTTAGGGGACATTACCTCTGAAATTTGCGAAATCGAGGACGGCTGTGACGAGCTTATGGAGCAGATTGACGCCGTTGACGAGGATCTTTCCACCGTTGAGGACATAATCTACGGCGATGACGATGACGATTGTTGCGATTGCGACGACTGCTGTGACTGCGACGACGAGGTTTACGAAATCGAGTGCCCCGCCTGCCACGATACCATTTATCTTGACGAGGAAATGCTCGACAAAGAGGGTATGACCTGCCCGAACTGCGGCACCGAGCTTGAGTTTGACTTTGACTGCGATTGCGACGATTGCTGTGACGACGATTGCTGCGATTGCGACAGCGATAAGGAATAATAATCCGCATTTTCGCCGCGCTTCGTTCCTTTTGGGGCGGGCGCGGCTTTTTGATTATATAATTCCGCTTTAAACGGAGGTAAAGTGCTATGGAGCTTACGGAATTAAAGCTTGAATATGCGGTTTGCGGTGAAGAAAAATCGGGAATCCCCGTTATAATTGTCGCGGCGGGCGCCTCAAGCCGTATGGGCGGCATAAACAAGCAAACCGCCCTGCTTTCGGGCGTACCTGTGCTTGCAAGAACCCTTATGGCGTTAGAACGCTCCGAGATTATTTCCTCGATAATTCTTACAGTAAGACCCGAGGACGTATTCAGTATGCAGTTAATGGCGGAAAAATACGGAATTGATAAGCTTACCGATATTGTCTGCGGAGGAAAAACTCGGCAGGAGTCGGTTTTAAAGGGCTTCGAAAGACTCGATAAAAGCGCACAAACGGTGCTTATTCATGACGGCGCGCGACCCTTTATAGACGGCACGGTTATCCGCGCGGTAGCAGATGGGCTGAAAGCTCATTCGGCGGTTACCTGCGCCGTGCCTGTTAAGGATACCGTTAAGATTGTGGATAAGGACGGGAAAATTATCAGCACCCCCGACCGCTCCACGCTTGCCGCGGTGCAGACTCCGCAGGGCGTAAGGGTTTCCGATTACCTTGCGGCGGTGAAAAAAATAGGGGACGTTTCAGGCTTCACCGACGATATGTCGGTTATGGAGGCGGCGGGCTACGAGGCTTACACCGTAGAGGGAAGCTATAGGAACATAAAAATAACCACTATAGAGGATTTGCGACTTGCGGAGTATTTATTGAACGGGGAGGCAGAGGAATGAGAATAGGTCACGGCTATGATGTTCATAAGCTGGTAGAGGGAAGACCTCTTGTTTTAGGTGGGGTTACGGTTCCGTTTGAAATGGGGCTTTTGGGTCATTCGGACGCGGACGTGCTGCTCCACGCTATATGCGACGCACTTTTGGGCGCGGCGGCTTTGGGCGATATAGGCAAGCATTTTCCCGACAATGATAACGCGTATCTTAATATTGACAGCAGAATACTGCTTAAAAAAACCGTCGGTCTGCTTTCGGAAAAGGGCTATAGGATAGTAAACATAGACGCTACGGTGATAGCGCAAAAGCCTAAGCTTGCCCACTTTATTGAGCAGATGCGTAACAATATTGCGGAGGACTGCGGCGCTTCGGTTTGCGACATAAACGTCAAGGCAACCACCGAGGAGGGGCTCGGCTTTACGGGGGAAATGAGCGGAATTTCCGCCCACGCGGTCTGCTTGATAGAATAAATTTGCCTTTTACCTCATATTATTTATTGAATTGATATGAGGGAGAGGAAAATGAGACTGTTTATAACCCTTTCAAAGAAAAGCCTTTGCGTGATTTTAGCGGGGCTTATTATCGCAGTGATTCTATTAGGACAGTTTTTTACGATTGACGCGGGAGGAATCGACGGCTCGACCAACGCCGCAAGAGTCGGGTATATCGAGGGACTGGGAATTGCCGTAGACGATGCGGCGGCGACCTCAAAGGAAATTGTTATCCCTGAGAATTTTTCCGAGGTTTATTACGAATATAACAGGCTACAGAAAACCGCGGGCTTTGATTTACTGCCTTACAGAGGGAAATCAGCCACGGTTTACACCTACCCTTCGTCGGACGGCGGGGAGGTGGTGGTGAATATTATTGTATCCGATAAGCTTATTATCGGCGGAGATATTTCTTCGGTCAGAATCGACGGCGAAATGAAGGCGCTAACGCCTAAACAGCACTCTTTGCCAAAAGGAAAGACTAACTATTAAAAGTCAAGTCTAAAAATCAAAAAAATGTTGTGAAT
>JBJEOE010000052.1:0-2578 GCA_051880555.1 Acutalibacteraceae bacterium | reverse complement strand
TTCCTCGGCTTTTTCGTCGAGCTTTTCAACCGCAATGCGTTCTATACGGTGCTCCTCCGCCTTTTTCACCGTGATTTTCAGGTTTTCAAAGGTAAAGGAATCACCTTCCGCCGTCTCGCCGTCAAGCATAGTCATAGTCCAGCCGCCGACGGTGGCGCTATCGGTCTCAAAATCCTCGTCCTCATCAATATCAATATCGAACTCATCAAAGAAATCGTAAATTCTCATATCGCCGTCCGCCTCAAAATGGGTGTCGTCAACGCAGACAAACTCATGCTCTATCTCGTCGGATTCGTCCCAGATTTCACCGACCAACTGCTCAAGGACATCCTCCATAGTAAGAATTCCCATAGTTCCGCCGTATTCGTCAAGCACAACGACCATATGCGACAGGGTTTCCTTCATTTTTTCAAGCACATCGGGCAGGGGCATTGTTTTGTGAACATATGTCACGGGTAAAAGCAGATTTCTTATGTTAACCCTCTCCTCCTTAACGTATTCCTTATAAAAATGATTCAGGTGGAGAATACCGATTATATTGTCAGGAGTGTCCTCAAAGACGGGCAGGCGGGAATAGGTCGAGTCATTTATCTTGCGAATATTTGTCTCATACGGGTCGCGAATGTCAAGCGCTTCCATATCCACGCGCGGGGTAATAATTTCGTATGCCAAAACCGTGTCAAAATCGAGCGCGTTTTGCAAAAGGTCGCATTGCTCCTCGTCAAGCACACCCTCGTCTTCAACAATATCTATTATATTTTCAAAATCGTCCTCTGAAACTGCGTCGGGGTCGGCAATGCTCGATTTCCACAGCTTTGATAATAAGTTTATTAAAGCCGTCATAACCGCCGTAATGGGTTTTAAAATCACCGATAGTATAAAAATCGGGATCGAAACTGCTGTGCAGAACTGCTCGGAAAACTGCTTAGCAAGAACCTTGGGGATAATTTCGCCGAAAATAAGCACCAGAAGGGTCATCGCAAGAGTGGCGACCCAGGCGTAGCCCTCGCCCAGTATATCCATTACCATCAGGGTTGCAATCGAGGAGGCGGCAATATTTGCAAGATTGTTTCCGATAAGCACCGCGCCCAACATATTTTCATAGTCATCAACTATTTTTGACGCGATAGATAGGGCAAGGCTGTCCTTTTTCTGCCGCCTTGATTTAAGCCTTGTGGGATTGACGCTCGCAAAGGCGATTTCGGTAGCGGAGAAAAACGCCGATACAAGGATAAGGAGAACGATAGCCAAATAGCGAAGTGACTCATTCATTTTCGTCACCTCCTGCGTCATCCTCGTCATATATCTCGCCGACCAATTCCTCCAAAATATCCTCAACCGTGATTATTCCGAGAACTTTGCCATTCGAGTCCTTGACAATGGCAAGGTTGCGGCGATGGTTGCTCATTTCGCTCAAAATCTCATCGATTGGCGAATCGGCGTTAACGAAATACGGATAGTCCATAACGCTCGCAAGTATTACGTTTGATTTGAATTTTGTGTATGCCTTTAAAAATTTTCTTATCTGCAAAATACCCTTGACGTTTCCTCCGCGGTCAACTATCGGTATTCGAGAATGTACGGAATTTTCTATAACCTCAAGTATTTGTGGGGTTTTAAGGCTTGTGCGGATTGTCAGCACCTGCTCCCACGGCACCATAACCTCACGTGCCGAAGAGCTTGAAAACTTCATCGCGGATTTTACAAGACGTCCCGTGTCCTCGTCGAAGCCGTCCTCTTCGGAAATGTTCTCGACAATGTCATTTAGCTCGTCCTCGGTCATAGTGACCTGATTTTCGGCGTGCTTCTTAAAGGGTCTTGATACCGCCGAAGAAAGTGCGGTAAAAAACACCGACAGCGGCTTTAAGAGCTTCATTAAGAAGAGCAAGGGCACGGACGCGACCTCCGCAAATCTCTCGTTGCAGGAGCGTGCGAAGCATTTTGGCAGCATTTCTCCGAACATAAAGAGAATAACGGTTGTGAAAATCGCAGAAAGGGAGACTGCGGCGGTTCCCCAAATTTGCGCGGCGATTACGGCGGATAGAGTAGCGCACCCAATATTCACGATGTTGTTGCCGATCAGCAGTACCGACAATGCCTCATCGAAATTATCAAGAATTTTAAGCACCCGTTCAGCGCCCTTGTTGCCCTTTGAGGCGCGGCTCATCATATGAATACGGTTTACAGAGGCAAGAGAAATCTCGGTCCCCGAAAAATACGCGCTGGCAATAATCAGAAGTGCAAAGAGAATAATACTCCCCGCAGGACTGTCGTCCACAAAACCATCTCCTATTATAATAATTATCTCTATATTACATTATTTTATTTGATTTGTCAACCGACGTGTTTTCGAGCTTGAAAAACTTGAAAAAACTTTTAAAAAAATTAGAAAATATGCTTGATTATTTTTACCGTATATGTTATAATACGGTTTGTTACAATAATGAATTGCGCTGATAGCTCAGCTGGATAGAGCATCTGCCTTCTAAGCAGAGGGTCGGGGGTTCGAGTCCCTCTCAGCGCGCCAACCGAGTGCCTCGGTACGCAGACGCGTATTCGAGGTTCTTCTTTTTTCAGT
>JBJEOE010000051.1:0-13882 GCA_051880555.1 Acutalibacteraceae bacterium | reverse complement strand
AATCGGAAAAATCGAGAGCCGTTTGCAGATTTCCGCTGTCGTGCGTAATCCCCATTTTTTCCATAAGCTTGAAAAATTCAAGACTTGTCATAAGCCGTGAAAGTCCCGAAGTATCGCGCGGTCTTATTTTATAGGAAGAAATATCGCCGTTTATGGGGGCGGCTTTGCAGATTGTACCCAGCTCGCGGCTTAAATAGGCGCTTTCCTTGCCGTCTTCGAGCTTTTTGCGAACTCCGTCCTTAATATCAATAGTATCAAGATTTTCATATATATAATCTATACTGTGAAAACGGGAAATAAGGTCTGTAGCAGTCTTTTCGCCTACCCCCGCAACACCGGGGATATTGTCGGACGAGTCGCCCATAAGGCTTTTAAGCTCAATCATTTCATCCGGAGTAAGCCCGTACTTTTGATAAAGCGCCGCCTTGTCGTAGTTTATAATTTCGGGCTTGCCCATCTTTGTTGCGGCAAGCAGAACCCTTGTTGAGTCGGAAATCAGCTGTAAGGAATCGCGGTCGCCCGTGGCTATCACACATTCGTCGCCGCTCTTTTCGCAAAGCGCGGCAAGGGTTCCCAAAATATCGTCCGCCTCGTAGGTCTCGCACTC
Organism: Acutalibacteraceae bacterium; assembly: GCA_051880555.1. Lineage (GTDB taxonomy): Bacteria > Bacillota > Clostridia > Oscillospirales > Acutalibacteraceae > UBA737. Next base: position 13,275 of record JBJEOE010000051.1, on the reverse strand, counting down.
AATACAGGTGTAGCCCGCGAGGGTCAGCCATTCCTTCATAACAGGCAGCTGCTCTGCAAGCTCGTTAGGCATACCCTTGCGCCCCGCCTTGTATTCGCCGTACATCTTGTGGCGGAAGGTAGGTGCCTTAAGGTCAAACGCTACGGCAATGCCGTCGGGCTTTTCAGTCTCTGTAAGCTTATTTAAAATATTAATAAATCCGTAAACCGCGTTGGTGTACCTGCCGTCCTTAGTGGTCAGCAGTTTAATGCCGTAAAACGCGCGGTTTATGATACTGTTGCCGTCTAATGCTAACAGCTTCAAATCAAACGCCTCCAAAAAGCATATATAAGTCAGTATACCATTTTTTTCTTCATATGTCATTAAATTTTTTTAAATTATACCGCCTTTTTTAAAAAAGGTTAAAAAAGCCCTCCTAAAAGCCCTTATCGGGCGGACGGAGGACCTTTGATGTCTTGCCTGCGTGTTTAAGCGCATAGCGGATTTGGGGATTTTTATAAGGACTTTTTTTAAAGATTTCGTAAACCGAGCAGACCTTATCCACAAGGCAGACAACATAGCTTTCCTTAAAGGCGGGCGGCGTAAGGGTCAGGGGAAACATATGCTTTGCGATAATATCCCGCTCGCGCTCGGAAAGAGAGAAGTCGCTTTCGGCGTTTTTAAGGGCGGCGGTGGGGTGGTAAAAGCCGTGCAGAGGACGGTTTTTGTCGGGAATATGCCAGTCGTAGAGAAAATAATCGTGCAACAGCGCGCCGCGAATAAGCTCCCGCTTGTTTAATTTCAAAAAACCGAACCTAACAGACAGACGGTAGCAGTAATAGGCGACCGCTATGCTGTGAAGCAGGCAGGAGGTGCCGCCGTGCTGAATATACTCCGCGGTGAGCCCCAGCCTTGACCGCGCGGCGGTATCTTCATATATTTTTAAAAACAGACCGTTTCTCATTTTCTCGCTCCGAACAGTTTATATATAATATTATACACCCTTCATTATTAATTTTTCAATATTCATTATTCATTATTCGTTAAAATATCCCCTGTGGCGGGGGTGTTTAACAGCTTTCCGTCCTCGGAAAAGCGGGAGCCGTGGCAGGGGCAGTCCCAACTGCGCTCGTTTTTGTTCCATTTAAGGGCGCACCCTAAGTGGGGACAGCGTTTTACCGTCGGACATAATAGCCCGCCTACCGCACTTGCGGCATTGAGCAGGAGTTGTTTTCTTATAATATGCCTTGACGGTGAGAAAACCTCGGTAAATTCGTTTTTTCTGCCGCTTATCAAATCGGTGAGTATATCCGCCGCGACTAAAGACGAGGTCATACCCCATTTATTAAAGCCCGTCACGACGTATAAATCGGGCGTATTTGCCGAGTAATTGCCGATATACGGCACGCCGTCAAGGGTAATGCAGTCCTGCGCCGCCCAAGTGTACTTTTCTTTTGCTTCAGGGTAGTATTTTTCCGCAAAGGAGCGTATCTGCTCCCAAGCTCTGCTCTTTTTGCCCGTGCGCTTGCTTTCGCCGCCAATTATAAGGAATTTGCCTGCGCTTCTGAATGAAAAGCCGTCCTCTGATTCGTCGCGGTACATACCGTCAAGCGGCTTTGCACCCAAAAACGCCGAAACATACGACCGTTTTTGATACATTTTTAAAAAATAGCTTCCGTGCTTGTTTATTATGGGAAAATGGGTGGCGACTATTATTTTTTTAGCCTTAATTCTGCCGCCGTCACACACCGCCGTAAGCCCTTTAAGCTCCTTTACGGCGGTGTTTTCGTATATTGTAAGCCCGCGTGAAGCTTCGCTTAAAAATTTAAGGGGATTAAACTGCGCCTGAGAGGGAATTTTAACCGCGCCCGCAATCTTAAACGGAAGCTCGGTTTTTTCGCAAAACACCGCATTACAGCTCAATTTTTGAAGCGCGGCAACCTCTTTTTCAATTTTCCCTCGGTTGTCCCGTGAATAAATATAGGAATCGGTCTCCTTAAAATCACATTCAATATTTTTGCAGAGCGCCTTATATTCGTCAAGCGCCCTTTCGTTCGCCCTTAAATAAAGCTCTGTCTTTTCGGTTCCGAACTCATTTATTAGCTTATCGAAAACCGCCCCGTGCTGAACCGTAATTTTCGCGGTGGTACCCGCGGTGACCCCTCGGCAGATAGCTCCTCTTTCGGCAATAACGCAGTCGGTACCCGCTTTTTTTAATTTATATCCGCACAGTATTCCCGCAATGCCGCCTATTATCAGCACATCGGTCTTAATGTCTCCCCGAAGCCGAGGGAAATTAGGCTGCTCTGCGGTATTTTCCCAAAGTGATACCATATTTTTGCCTCCGCGGTTAGTATTCCCGCGAAAACGGTTATATTCCCCGTTAACAAACTTGTTGTATAGCGAATAACATATAAATAGAATATTACATACTGCGGAGGGAAAATATATGGGTCTTACCAAAAGCTCGGTCGGAATGGGCGCGGTCGATTCAGGCCTTATTATAAAAAAGCAAAATCCAAGCGATAAAATCATAGCTCTCGCGGGCAATCCGAACGTCGGCAAAAGCACGGTTTTCAACGCTCTTACCGGGCTTAACCAGCACACGGGCAACTGGCCGGGGAAGACCGTCGCCAACGCTCAAGGCTACTGCAAAAGTGAAAAGCACTCCTATGTACTTGTCGATATACCGGGCACATACTCCCTTATGGCGCACTCGGCAGAGGAGGAGGTCGCGCGGAATTTTATCTGCTTTGGCTCTCCCGACGCGGTGGCGGTGGTCTGCGACGCCACCTGCCTTGAAAGAAATATGAATTTGGTGCTTCAGACCCTTGAAATTTCCTCAAACGTTATTGTGTGCGTAAACCTTATGGACGAGGCGCGGCGCAAAAAAATCAATATTGACTTAAACCTGCTTTCAAGCCGTTTGGGCGTTCCCGTTGTCGGGGTTACCGCGCGAAAAAAGAAAAGCCTTAAAAAGCTTTTAGACGCGCTTGACCGCACCTTAGAGCAAAAGAGTAAAAACGCGCCCTTTAAGGTGAAATATACGTCCGAAATTGAAGAGGCGATAGCCCTTGTAGAGCCCGAGACTAAGAGACTGTCGTGCGGCAAAATCAACAGCCGCTGGCTTGCGCTCAAACTGCTTGACGGCGACCCCTCGCTTATAAAGGAGGTTTCCGCCTGCTTGGGCGAGGACTTTCTTAAAAATCCCGCGCTTTTTGCCGCGATAGAGAGGGCGAGGGAGGGTCTTAAAACTGCGGGTATCGAGGGCGATAGGCTAAAGGACCTCACGGTTTCCGCCCTTGTAAACGCCGCCGAAAAAATCTGTGACGGTGCGGTAAAACACGAGAAAAAGCAGTACGGCGGAAGAGACCGCCGCATTGACCGTCTGCTCACGGGCAGACTAACGGCTTACCCGGTTATGCTCCTTTTGTTAGCCTTTATTTTTTGGCTTACCGTTACGGGGGCCAACTACCCCTCCGAGCTGTTGTCCCGCCTTTTTGGCTTTATAGGGGATAAGCTTGATATTGCGTTTACCTCCCTCGGCGCGCCTTTGTGGCTCCACGGCGCGCTTATCGACGGCGTTTACCGCGTGCTTAGCACGGTAGTATCGGTAATGCTCCCGCCTATGGCGATTTTCTTTCCGCTTTTTACCCTCTTAGAGGACGCGGGCTATCTGCCGAGAATCGCCTACAACCTCGACCGCCCCTTTAAAGGCTGTAACGCCTGCGGCAAACAGGCGCTGACTATCTGTATGGGCTTTGGATGCAATGCGGCGGGTATTGTCGGTTGCAGGATTATTGATTCCCCCCGCGAACGTCTCTTAGCGGTGATCACCAACAATTTTGTGCCCTGCAACGGCAGATTCCCGATGTTAATATCGATTATCACAATGTTTTTTGCCTTTGGCGCGTCGGGCGGGCTTTCCTCGCTTTTGTCGGTAGCGGTGCTTACCCTTGCGATTGTCTTTGCAATCGGAATGACCTTTGCAATGACAAAGCTTCTTTCAAAAACAATACTAAAGGGTGTGCCCTCCTCCTTTACACTCGAGCTCCCGCCCTACAGACGGCCGCAGATAGGCAGGGTGCTTGTGCGCTCGGTCTTTGACCGCACCCTCTTTGTATTGGGCAGAGCCGCCTCGGTCGCCGCTCCCGCGGGGCTTATTATCTGGCTTATGGCGAATATCACGGTGGGCGACAGCAGTCTTTTGAGCCTTTGTGCGTCCGCGCTCGACCCAATAGGCAGCTTAATGGGGCTTGACGGAGCAATACTTTTCGCCTTTATATTAGGCTTTCCCGCAAACGAGATTGTAGTCCCCATAATAATGATGACCTATCTTTCGGCGGGTACGCTTGAAAGCGCCTACGGTCTTGCGGAGCTTCGCACACTCTTTGTTTCTAACGGCTGGAACGCCGTCACAGCGGTCTGTTTTATAATCTTCACCCTAATGCATTGGCCCTGCTCCACCACCCTTTTAACCATTAAAAAGGAAACGGGCAGTCTAAAGTGGACGGCGCTTGCCGCAGTGATACCCACCGTTATCGGAATGTTGCTTTGTATACTGGTGAATTTGATTGGCAAGATGTTTTTATAAACCTTACACCGCCTTTTCAATCTGCTTTTTAAGCTTGCCGATTATTCTTTTTTCAAGGCGTGAAATGTAGGATTGGGAGATGCCTAATGCGTCGGCAACCTCCTTTTGGGTGTACTCCTCGTAGCCGTTCATACCAAAGCGCATTTCCATTATCTGCTTTTCGCGCGGGGGCAGTCCTCCTACAAAGCGAAGCAGTAAAAATCTCTCGTCCTCCTGCTCAACGCCTCTGCCTATGTCGTCGGCGTCGCTGCCTAACACGTCGGAGAGCAAGAGCTCGTTGCCGTCCCAGTCGATATTGAGCGGCTCGTCTATGGAAATTTCGTTTTTCTGGGAGGAGCTTTTCCTTAAATACATTAAAATCTCGTTTTCAATGCACCTTGAAGCGTAGGTTGCAAGCTTAATGTTACGCTCGGGGCAAAAGGTGTTGACCGCCTTGATAAGCCCTATTGTGCCTATTGAAATCAGATCCTCGATATTGACGGCGGCGGAGTCAAACTTTTTGGCTATGTATACCACAAGCCGCAGATTGTGCACAATAAGGGTGTCGCGGCTTTGCTCGCTGCCGTTTGTAAGCAGACGCTGTTCCTCTTCTGCCGAGAGCGGGGGAGGAAGGGTCTCCGCTCCGTTTATGTAAAAGGTCGGCTTTACTACGCCGATTTTAAGAAGAAGAATATATAAAAGTGATTTAATTTTCATTGTACCCACCCTGTTCAGATAAATATTTCGGGATTCACTATCGCCTGATAGTCGTCTCTAAGCGGCGTTTTTGAGACCGCCAATATCGGCTTGTCAAGCCTTACCGTGCGCTCGCCGTCGGTTATAACCGCGCTGTCGCACCGAAAGCCGTCGAGCGCGCCGCCGCCCGATACCGTATTTAAGGGCAGTATTCGGTAGCGGCTTTTAAGTCTTATATCGTTTTTGGGACTGTCCGAGCCTAAAAGAGCCTTAACATATTCGCTGTCGGCGATTATTACCTCGGCGCCGCTAAGGCAGTCCTTAACCGAATTGCCCGTGTCGACAATTCCCTCCATAGTCACGCTTTTTTCCTCTGCCGTGACGGTAATCTCGCACCGCTCGGCGAATTTTGAGTCTTTGGAAAATATCGCCGACAAAAGCATAAACAGCAGATAGGAGATAACCGAAACTCCTATTAAAACTGCGGGGGAAATATCGAAGTATACCACCGAGTTTATCACCGTCATACCCTTAGGCTTTAAAAAGGTATATAACGACGTCATAATCCCGCCGTAGCCGCAGGTCACAAGGAAAAGCACACCTGCCGCGCGAAGAAAAGGCTTTGCGCCCTTAAAGCCGAAGGCACAGAGTACCATAAACGCGCAGACCGCCGCTCTGTAAATACCGCCGATAAAAACACCGAAATCGGGGGCGAATATGTAAAGCGAGGAAAGCCCGCCTACCGCCGCCGCCGATAATTGGCGTAAAAGGGGAGGCTTAAGGTGCAAAATTGCCGTGGAGGCTTTCAGCAGAAAATAATCGACAATAAAATTAACTATTACAAGAATATCCGCGTAAACTACCAACGGCACCGCCTCCCGAACAATTTAATTATACGCCTTTTTATGCAAAAATTATGTCGGATAACAGCCGTGAAAAATATACTTTTTTAGATTTTGGCGCAAAAAATCAGCCGACCTGCAATTTTAAAAAAGCAGTCCGACTGTTTTTGTTTTTTTTATTACAGCACCACGGAAATACCTATTCCGAGCGCGCCGCCGCCGACGTGACAGGAAATGCTTATAGGAAGCGCGTCAAGCCCGATTTCAAGGTCGGGGAAGCGCTCACTAACCTGTGCCTGCCATTCCTTTCCAACCTCTATATCGCCCGAATACGCCGCGCGTACAGTAATCCTTTTGCCCGCGAAACGGGTGTTGCGGTCGTTTTCGATACCGTCGAGCATCGCCTCAATTGCCGCCTTCATTCCGCGAACCTTTTTATAAGCGTCAAGCTTGCCGCCCTGAATCTGCAAAACCGGCTTTATGCCGAGCAGGGTGCCTATCGCCGCGCCCGCCGCCGTAACCCTGCCGCTTTTTTTAAGGTGTTCAAGGGTGTTTACCGAAACGTAAATGCTTTGCTCGCCTGCATCTTTTTCGGCATAATCGGCTATTTTCTCAGCGGAAAGCCCGTCATTCGCCTGCTTTACTGCGTTAAAAACAGAGGTATAAAGGGTGACGGATATTCTTTTATTGTCAACTACAAGCACACGCCCGTCATAGTCCGAGGCAAGCGCCCGAGCGGTCTCGCAGGTACCGCTTAAGCCGCTTGACATCGGGAAATATACTACCGACTCATATGTTTTAAGAATTTCGTCCCACATATCGGTAAGGGCGGCGGGGGAGGGCTGTGAGGTTGATACCTCCGCACCCGAATCAAGAACCTCAAAAAACTCCCCGTAGGACATTTCACCGTATTCAATATATTCCTTGCCGTTTACCGCAAAGGGCATTTTTAAAAGAAATATTCCGTTTTCTTTTGCGACTTCGGGGGTAATACCGCTGTTAGTATCGGTCATAATAGCAGTTTTTTTCATTTCTATCTCCGTTCCGCCGTTACGGCTTGATATAAAAATTGATTTCTTATACTATTATTATAATTTGCTCGTGGGCGTTTTGTCAATATAAATATCAGCGTTGATCTAACATCAAAAACAGCAGTTGATAAATAAACGGCGGGTAGAAATTTTTATATTTATGTTGTATGATAAAAGCTAAAGCAAAAGACAAATAAAATTTCAGGAGGTTCAATATGTCTATTGAAAAAGTAAAAGAATATTTTAAATCCGTTGGAATAGATAGCCGAATAAAGGAATTAGGCGAGTCCAGCGCAACCGTGGAGCTTGCCGCTCATGCTCTCGGATGCGCTCCCGAGAGAATAGCAAAAACTCTGTCTTTTAAGCTGAAGGACGACTGCATACTTATTGTAACCGCGGGAGATGTTAAAATCGACAATCCAAAATACAAAGCACAGTTCGGCGTAAAAGAAGCGGTTATTTTTAACTGACACTTTTGATTTTATTATAAAATTATAAGCTCGACTATAAAGACCGTAACGCAGGAGCAGACCGCCACGCCGAAAAGACTTACACCAAAATAAGCGAGCAACACCCCGATAACAAGCGCCGCCAGTCCCGACCAAATACTGTTAGTCGCCTCGATTATCGCAGGAAAGGTCATAACCGCCAAAGTGACATAAGGCACATAGTAAAGAAATGAGCGGAGGGTCTTATTTGTGATTTTTTTGCGTATCAGCGTAAGGGGCAGAGCGCGGATTAAAAATGTGACCGCCGCCATAATAAATATGTAGATATAAACGTTATGCCGCATTTTCTTCCTCCTTTACAGGGAAAAGCAGAGCCGCCGCAAGGGAGATTACAACCGTTAAAATTATAACCCGCATACCTGAGGAGACCGACGAAATGACGGGGAGCTTTGCAAAGGCAAGGCTTGCCGCCATTGAAATAATAACAAGCCCCGCGATAACCTTATTTTTCTTTGCAGGCGGTATAATGATTGCAAGAAACATACCGTAAAGCCCCACGCCTAAGGCGCTTACAAGGCTTGCGGGGAGTATATTGCCCGTAATCACGCCGAAAACCGTACCAAGCGCCCAACCGGGTATCGCCACAGTCATAGCGCCGTAATTATAAAAAGGGTTGAGGGTTCCCGTGACAGAGACCGAAATTCCAAATATCTCGTCGGTCACGTCAAACGCCACAAGCAGGCGATGCAAAAGCGAGGTGTCGGGCGAAAGCTTCTGACTCAGCGCGCAGGACATTAAAAGATACCGAGCGTTTACTATAAGCTCGGTAAGCGCGACCTCAAAATATCCCGCTCCCGCCGCTATCAGGGTAAAGCCCGCGTATCCCCCCGCCGAGGCGTTTGTAAGACCTGTGGCAAGCCCCGCTTGCAGCGCGGTAAAGCCCGCCTTTTTTGCAACTATCCCGAGGGTAAACGCCACCGCAAAATAACCGAGCGCAATGGGTATGCCGTCGCGAAGACCCTTTTTATACCAATCCCTGTTTATTGACATTAAAATCGCCGTTCCCGTAAAATAATCTTTACAGCCGTAAGACGCGGCTGTTCTAACCTTATTATTTTACATTTTTTTACGCTATAAGTCAACGCTGATCTTTGTTTGAGTTTCCCCATTTTTTGACACGGACCTCAAACAGACATTTGCTTGACAAAAGCTAAATAATGTGCTATATTAAGTAAGTAGTCTAACATGAAGATTTCCGCGCGGTGTATGCGGGATTCCGGGTGAAAGATGCACAGATGAAATAGTTGTTTTTTGGATATTTCTGACCGCATCGGAACACCGGTGCGGTCTTTTTGTATTAAGGAGAATGAAAAATGGATACACGGGTTGCAGTTATGGGAATTATCGTGGAAAAATTGGGTTCGGTAGAAGAACTTAACGCGCTTTTACATGAATACGGTCAATATATTATCGGTAGGATGGGTCTGCCTTACAAGGAGAAAAAAATCAACATCGTTTCGATTGCGATTGACGCACCGCAGGACACTATCGCGGCGCTTGCAGGAAAAATCGGAGCGCTTGATGGAGTTGGCGTAAAAACCGCTTACTCAAATGTGATTACACATGATGAATGAGCTCTGCCGACTGATTGACCGACTGGCACGGGAACACAGCCTTTCCCTTGAGGAATACGAAATGCTGTTGGAGGGACGAACTCCAAAGCTTGCGGAGTATGCGTCGGGTAAGGCATTGGAAGCGCGGCACGCTGTTTACGGGTACACGGTATATGTGCGCGGGCTTATTGAAATCAGCAACATCTGCAAAAACGACTGCCTTTATTGCGGCATCCGCCACAGTAATCACAGCTGTTCGAGATATAGGTTAAGCGAGGAGGAAATTCTATCCTGCTGTGCAGAGGGCTATGAGCTTGGCTTTCGCACCTTTGTTATGCAGGGGGGAGAGGATCCTTTCTTTAACGATGAACTGCTTTGCGGACTGATTCGCAAAATCAAAAAGACTTATCCCGACTGCGCGGTAACCCTCTCGTTGGGGGAACGAAGCCGTGAAAGCTACGAGGCGCTGTTCGACGCGGGGGCAGACCGCTATCTGCTTCGGCATGAAACCGCCGATCCTGATTTATACCGCAAATTGCATCCCGAAGCTATGTCCTTTGAAAATAGGATGCAGTGCCTTAAAACACTTAAAGAAATCGGCTATCAAACAGGATGCGGCTTTATGGTGGGCGCTCCGTATCAGACCAACCGCTCGCTTGCGGCGGATTTAAAATTCGTCGAGCAGTTTAGACCTGCTATGTGCGGAATAGGACCGTTTATTCCTCACGCCGCCACACCGTTTGCCGAATTTCCGTCGGGGACGCTTGAAACCACCCTGTTTTTACTGTCGCTTCTGCGGCTTATAGATCCGGGCCTTTTACTGCCTGCCACCACCGCGCTCGGTACGATTGATCCGACAGGGCGGGAGAAGGGAATTTTAGCAGGCGCCAATGTTGTTATGCCGAATCTCTCTCCCGTAGCGGTGCGCAAAAAATATGAGCTTTACAACAATAAAATCTGTACCGGAGAGGAATCGGCGCAGTGCAAAAGCTGTCTGAACCGACGTATGGAATCCATAGGCTATCATATTGTTACCGACCGCGGCGACCGAAAGTCTTTTCAAATATAGTTTTATTGCAGAGAAACCTCTCGAAAAAATGAAAGAAGGAAAAATATATGTACCAGTATAATCCAAAATCCTTAAAGGCGGAGGAATTTATTAATGACGCAGAAATTCTCGAAACCCTTCGCTATGCGGAAGAAAACAAGCGAAACATTCCGTTAATCGACAGTCTGCTTGAAAAGGCGCGGCCGGTTAAAACCGAAAACGGCGTACACTGCGCCGGACTTACCCACCGTGAAGCCTCGGTACTGCTCGCCTGCGATATTCCCGAAAAGGTACAAGAAATGTACCGCCTTGCAGAGGAGATAAAGCTGGCGTTTTACGGCAACCGTATTGTTATGTTTGCGCCCTTGTACCTTTCCAACTATTGCGTTAACGGCTGTGTTTATTGTCCTTACCACTACAAAAATAAGCACATTGCCCGTAAAAAGTTGACCCAAGAGGAGGTGCGCCGCGAGGTCATCGCCTTACAGGATATGGGGCATAAGCGCCTCGCGATTGAAGCGGGCGAGGATCCTGTCAATAACCCGATCGAGTATATCCTGGAATGTATTAAAACCATTTACAGTATTCAGCATAAAAACGGCGCGATTCGCCGAGTTAATGTTAACATTGCCGCGACTACGGTGGAAAACTACCGCAAGCTTAAGGAGGCGGGTATCGGTACATATATTCTATTTCAGGAAACCTATCATAAGGAAAGCTATCTTGAACTGCATCCCACAGGTCCTAAGCACGATTACGCCTATCACACCGAGGCTATGGACCGCGCTATGGAGGGCGGTATAGACGACGTGGGTCTCGGGGTATTGTTCGGACTTGAACGTTACCAGTATGAATTTGCAGGACTTTTAATGCACGCCGAGCATCTTGAGGCGGTACACGGCGTAGGTCCCCACACCATAAGTGTTCCCAGAATTAAGCGAGCTGACGATATTGATCCCGATGTGTTTGACAACGGAATCCCGAATGAAATTTTCGAGAAGATCATCGCCTGTATCCGCATAGCTGTTCCGTATACCGGTATGATTATTTCCACCAGAGAGAGCGAAGAGGTTCGCGCTAAAGCGCTGGGGCTTGGTATTTCCCAAATCAGCGGCGCTTCCCGTACCTCTGTGGGCGGATATACTGAGGAGGAACGCCCCCACGATTCAGAGCAGTTTGATGTTTCGGATCAAAGAACGCTGGACGAGGTAGTGAATTGGCTGATGAAGTTGGGGTATATTCCCTCCTTCTGCACCGCCTGCTACCGCGAGGGAAGAACAGGCGACCGCTTTATGAGCCTTTGCAAAAACGGGCAGATTTTAAACTGCTGTCATCCCAATGCGCTGATGACGCTTAGCGAATACCTTGTCGATTATGCAGGCGAGGACACAAAAAAGGTAGGCTATGAGTTGATTGAGCGCGAGCTTGCAAAGATTCCGGCAGAAAAGGTACGTAAAATCGCCGCCGAGAATATTGAACAGATTAAAAATTCCAACCGCAGGGACTTCCGTTTCTAATCGAAATTCCGCGCGGACATTTGAGGAGGAATAATTATGAGTCTTAACGCCACGGTTTCAGCCGAACGGGTACATATCGGCTTTTTCGGTCTCAGAAACGCAGGAAAATCCAGTCTTGTCAACGCCGTAACGGGACAGCGGCTTTCGGTGGTGTCCGAGGTAAAAGGCACCACGACAGACCCTGTTAAAAAAGCTATGGAACTGCTTCCGATGGGACCCGTTGTTATAATAGACACGCCCGGAATTGACGACGAGGGGGAGCTTGGCGAGCAGCGGGTCGCCCGCGCACAGCAAATTTTACGTCAGGCGGACATTGCTATACTTGTAGTCGACGCACAAAAGGGATTACAGACGGCAGATAAAGAGCTTACAGAGCTTTTTATTAAGCGCAAGCTACCCTATATAATCGTTTTCAACAAGGCGGATTTATTGCCGCAAATACCCCCCGAAACCGAAAATGAAATATATGTCAGCGCCGAGACGGGCGACGGTATTCACGCCCTTAAAGAAAAAATCGCCGCATTGGCAAAATCTGCCGAAAGCGACCGAAAAATTGTTTCCGATTTGGTAAGCTCGGGCGATACCGTAGTGTTGGTTGTTCCTATTGATTCCTCTGCGCCTAAGGGCAGACTTATTCTGCCGCAACAGCAAACCATTCGGGAGCTTTTAGAGGCGGGTGCTTTTTCGTTAGTCGTGCGGGAAAGCGAGCTTGGCGCGGCGCTTGAGGCGCTTAAAACACCGCCGCGTATGGTTATTACCGATTCGCAGGCGTTCGGGGTTGTCAGCAAAATCGTACCCGAATCAATAGAGCTAACCTCTTTTTCGATTCTCTTCGCACGCTATAAAGGAAATCTTGCTACCGTAGTCGGCGGCGCCGCCAAGCTTGACCGCTTGCAGGATGGCGATAAGATACTTATTTCGGAGGGCTGTACCCATCACCGCCAGTGTCAGGATATAGGAACAGTCAAGCTGCCCGGCTGGATTAACAGCTATACGGGTAAAACCCTTTCCTACTCTTTTACCTCGGGTACCGAATTTCCGGATGATGTCTCACAGTATGCACTGGTGGTTCACTGCGGCGGCTGTATGCTCAATGAACGGGAGATGAAATCACGATTGGAACGCTGTACCGAGCAGGGCGTTCCTGTTACTAATTACGGCATTGCCATTGCACAGATACACGGGATTTTAAAGCGCTCCCTGACGCCGTTCCCCGATCTGCTCAGCTTGTTGGAGCAATAATATAATTCTTTCTTTATAAAAAAATAGGCTTGACTCTCCCCTTACAAAGATAATGAAAGCGAATGGCTGTCGGAGATACAGATACCGATAAGACAAAAACACCATTGAAATCTAAACCCCGAAAAGGGCTTGGACATCAACGGTGTTTTGCTTTTTAACCGGATATTTATGTAGCTGTGCAGGCTATTAGACGTTGAATTATATTTGAAATAAAGAATGAAAAAACAGAAGCAACGCAATTTCGGTTATTTTAATATTTTTATTTTGGATATTATGGGCAGTTCC
>JBJEOE010000050.1:0-14151 GCA_051880555.1 Acutalibacteraceae bacterium | reverse complement strand
TATAGCCCGTCGCGCCCTCGACAGACGGGGTTTCCATATTGGCGCAGATGCCTATGCCCTTTAAAAGGTCTACCGCGCTTACCACACAGCCCGAAACGCCGTTCTTCGCCTTGAAATCCTCTAAATCGGGCTTTCTGCCTTCTCCCCAGAGCCAGATTGAATTAGCCTCGTGAAGACCCTTTGCGCGGCGGGCAAGGTTTACGGGGTGATTCTTTAAAATGTCGTAGCTTTTTTTCATAAGGTCAATAAGCGGAGCGGCATTTTCCGACCTGCTTAAATACTCGCCTATAACCCTACCGCTTATGTCGTGGGGAGGGGTCATTGCGCCGAGGTCTGTTGTGCCGTTATCTACCACCAAGCAATGGCGGTAGCTTACGCCGCCGTAGAATTTATAAATTTCGTTGCCTAACTCCTTTTCGACCGTTGCTATTATTTGGTGCGCCTCCTCAGTGGAAATATCGCCCGAGCAGTAATCAACCATTGTTTTGTCCTCATAATTTTCCTCGTCCGAAAGGGTTACTATGTTACAGCGGAGCGCTACGTCGGTGGGCTTTAAATCAACCCCGATTGACGTGGCTTCAAGGGGAGAGCGCCCTGTGTAGCAAACCTTGGGGTCGTAGCCCATTACCGAAAGGTTGGCAACGTCGCTGCCGGGTTTCAGTCCTTTTGCTACCGTGCGGCATATACCGGTCTCCGAAACTGCCGCCAGCTTATCCATAAGCGGCTTATTTGCACACTCCATAGGTGTTTTGCCGCCGAGAGCGGGGTTAGGTGTATCCGCCATTCCGTCACATAATAAAACAAGATATTTCATTTTACATTCCTCCAATTTGTAACTATTATAGCAATTATATTCTTTAAAGTAAAGAGAGTTTGAAAAAATACTTTTAATTTGCGGCGAAATGGTTTATTATATTATATATAATATGGAACGGAGGAAGTATAATGGCAAATCAGATTAAAATAAATGTCGGAGGAATAAATTATACCGTTAAGAGCGACGAGAGCGCCGAGTACTTAAAGGAATTGGGTGACGAATTGGAGCAGAGACTGCGCCGCATTTCCAAGCACAGTCCCACCGCTTCAACTACAATGGCGGCGATTATCGCGGCGCTGGAGTGCGCGGACGAGGCTAAAAAGGCAAAGCTGGAGCTTAAGGCGATAAAGGAACAGCTTCAAAGACAGCAGTATCAAAGACCGCAGTACCAAAAGCCTAAATACGAGACTAAAAATATTCCCGAACAGCACAAAATAGAACGTCAAATGAGGCTCGGCGATAAATGAGCCGCTTTGAGGTTTTGTCCCCCGTGGGAAACGGGGAGATGCTTGTAGCCGCCTGCCGTGCGGGAGCGGACGCGGTGTACTTAGGCGCAAAGGAGTTTTCCGCAAGGCGCAACGCCGAGAATTTTGACGATAACGCCCTTAGAGATGCGGTAAAATACTGCCATATCAGGGGCGTTAAGGTCTACCTTACCCTTAATATTCAGATTAAGGACGGCGAGCTTTCTTCGGCGGTGGATTTAGCCCGCAGGGCGTATAATTACGGCGTTGACGGGGTTATTATCGCCGATTTAGGGCTGGCGGCTGTTCTTCATCGGCTCATTCCCGAGCTTAATCTTCATGCCTCAACCCAGATGACGGTGCATACTCCCGCCGCACTCACTATACTTAAAAATGCGGGCTTTACCCGTGTGGTGGCGGCAAGAGAAATGTCCCGCGAGGAATTAAGGGAGCTTTGCAAAAGGGCAAAAGAGCTTAATATTGAGGTCGAGGTCTTTGTTCACGGCGCATTATGTATGTCGGTTTCGGGGCAATGCCTTTTGTCGGCATTTTTAGGCTCGCGAAGCGGCAACAGGGGACTTTGCGCGGGACCCTGCCGACTGCCATTTGCCGTTAAAGGCGGCACAGGCTATGATTTAAGCCTTAAGGATCTTTCGCTTTTACCGCACATAAAAGAGCTGTGCAATATGGGGGTTACCTCCTTTAAAATCGAGGGACGTATGAAGCGTCCCGAATATGTCGCCGCCGCAACCGCCGCCTGTCGGGAAGCGTTAGACAGCGGCTCTGTGCCTTATGAGCTCGATAATACACTTAAAAACGTGTTTTCCCGCTCGGGCTTTACCGACGGGTATTATGTAAACCAATTGGGGCGCGATATGTTTGGCATAAGAACAAAGGAAGATGTTACTGCCGCTGATAAGGCTTTTCCTAAAATTCACGAGCTTATCCGCGCCGAGCGCAGAACGGTTAAAATTAAGGCGGAAATTACCGCCCAAAAAGATATGCCCGTTATGCTGACCCTTGATGATGGCGAAAACAGGGTGACGGTTAAGGGCGATATTCCCAAAACGGCTCAAAACCGACCGATAACCCCAGAAGCCTTGAAGTCGGGGCTTGATAAATTCGGCTCAACACCCTATATATTAGAGGAAATCACGGTTAACTGCGGCGAGGGGCTTTTTGTAAGCGCGGCAGAGCTTAACTCCATACGCCGAGAGGGGACAGAGCTGTTAGACTGGAAACGCGGAGAGGTGCGGCGCGTACAAAGCGAGGTTATTTATACCCCGACCGAGCGTAAGAAAAAAAGAACCGCAGAACCGAAAATGTACGCGCGGTTTGAGGACATATCGCAGATACCGAGAAATTTAAACGGTATCAGCGCGGTTATTTTCCCGCTTGAAAAGGAATTTGATATAAATATAGGCGGCGCCGAGCTTATCGCCGATATTCCGCGCGGAATTATAAGCGAAAACACCATAAGGCAAAGACTGCGTATTTTTAAGGAAAAGGGCTTTACGGCGGCGGTTTGCGGTAATCTTTCTGCGGTGCAAATCGCAAAGGAAGAGGGCTTTAATATAATCGCGGGAACGGGGCTTAACGTTTTAAATTCCGAGAGCGCCGCCGCGGTCTCTGCAATGGGGGCTGAGCGGGTTATCCTCTCAAACGAAATCACCGTTAAAGACGCGGCAGGACTTAATTCCCCCGTGCCGACGGGAATTGTTGCCTACGGTAATATTCCGCTTATGCTCTTTAAAAACTGCCCCCTTAAAAACGGCAGGGAGTGCGCAAAATGCGATAAAAAGGGGAGTATTTCCGACCGCAAAAATACCGAGTTTCCCGTTAGATGCCGTATGGGATATAGCGAGCTTTTAAACTCCGTTCCCATTTGGCTTGCCGACCGCCGTGAGGAGCTAAAGGCTGTAGATTTTACGATTTTATATTTTACTAATGAGTCGGCTAAGTGCGCTAACGAGGTTATAAACGCCTATAAAAACGGTATTGCCGCCAATACCGAGTATACAAGAGGACTTTTTTACAGAGGAACGCTGTGAGGTGAAAAGTATGTCCGAAAGACAGAATTACAAGACAAAGGCGAGACAATATATACTGGATTTTTTAAAATCAAGTCAGGACGGCACGGTAAGTGCCGCCGATATAACCGCCCATCTTAAAAATATGGGCGCGGCGGTAAATCAGGCGACGGTTTACCGCTATTTAAGCCGACTTAGCCGCGAAAACCTGGTGCTTAAATTTACCGACAGCAAAACCCACAAGTCGGTTTACAGATTTGTGGGCGAAAAAAGCGGGTGTGACGGGCATATACATATAAAATGCGTTTCCTGCGGAAGGCTTATGCATCTTGAATGTGACTTTATGGAGGACATTAAAAAGCATTTGGAGGAGGATCACGGCTTTGAGCTTAAATGCGAGGGGAGCATACTCTACGGTCTGTGCGAGGAGTGTCAGGACGGGAAATAATCGTTGAAAATTCACAACGTAGGTAACGGACGACGCTATACACATTGCCCCGTCCGTTCGAATTATCCGAATACGGAAAAACTGTTGATACAGCAATTAAAAATATACCTATCAAATATAATGCTATTTTTGTTGATAAATATGTTATTATGTCCAATCATATTCATTTGCTCCTACAAATTCACGGTGGCGAAAACGGACGGACGCCCCTACGAAGTTAGACTTTAGACATCAGATAACGGACAATCGAGGACACTTGTCCCTACAAATGGTAAATTAACAAATCGTAGGGACGGGCGTCCTCGACCGTCCGCAAAGTCATTTATTAATGAAAAGAATTTTGAAAATGATATTATTTCAAGGATAATAAAATGCCCTCTTGCCTAAATGGCGGCGATAGCCTATAGAATCCCAAAACCGGGAAAAGAACCTTTTTATTTATTATATTTCTCCGCCTGCTTTAAAAACATTTCGGCGTATTTGCCGCCCGATAGCACCGCTTCGTTTTCATCAATTGCGGGCTTGTATTCAAGGAAGTAGCGCAGATTGTCGATATAAAGCGAGTGATTCTGAAACTTAATAAAAACGTCTGCCATATTGCGTAGTGACCACGCAACATTGTTTATTTCATTTATAACAACCACTCAGTGCCGTAAAGCATTGTTTTTGAAACAAGGGTTTTATAGGCGGAGTAAAGAATAGCGCCGAGGTAAACGATAATATCATTAACCGCTATAAACAAATAATCCAATAACGCCACCTTAAGCCCGTGTTTTTTAATAACCCACTTAAGCTCCTTTATCGCCTAATAAAATTTTTTAAACATAGCCCTATTTATATTTGTAAGCCGCATTTCCTTTGCGTAGTCGGCAAGATAAAACACCCTTTTTACATAGTCGCGTTTTCGGGATTTTTCCTGCATTTCCATATTGTAATTGTATCGTACCTTGTTAAGCCTTTTACCGAACAGAAGGCTTACCGCAAAGGTTATTAGCGCGAATACTATCAGTACGGGATCAATTGTTAGGATGATAAACGAGGTGCACAAAGCGTTAGAGACATAATACACAATATCTTCTACCGAACCTGAAACGCTCTTTGCGCTGTTGCTCACTTCGCTTATGGCTTTTACATATTTATTGTAAAAGCCTGGGTTTTCAAAACAGGCGAGTTCCACAGATGAGGCTTTTTCAAATAAGCTTTTCTGAATATGCCTATATATTTTTTGATTGTATTAAAATCAATCTCGGTAAGGCGTTCTTGATATTGAAAAAGCAGAGGATAAGTATTATAATGTAGGTATTGCATTTTACGGCGGTTTTTGATTAACTGTATGATTTATCTTGTTCTACTGAGCCTTAAAAAATCATATTTTTAAAACAGTAGCGACTGGAGTGATAATGTGATTTTTAAAAGAAAAATTTCGGTAGTTTTGTCTGTGGTTTTGTGCCTTGCGGTATTAAGTGCCGCCGTGGCAAAAGGCTATGAATATATAAGGGCGTCGGGAACCGTTAAGGAACGACAGGTAATTATTTTAGACGCAGGTCACGGCGGGTTACCTAATACTATAGATTAGGTCCGAAACCTGCCGTGAAAATTCAATATAAAATACCCCGAGAACCCGCATTATAAGCAGGTTTTCGCCATTTTACGACAACTGAATATGCAAAAACAAAATTAACCTACAAATTTAATTATTTGACAGGTTGTATATCCAAGCTTAATGAGCATTTGTATGAGGGTAGATATTCACCGCGCATAGGCGACAGGCGCATAAGCCGAAACGTGTACGCCAAAACGCGCGAGGAGTGCGAGGAAAAGCTTAGTGAGCTTATTAAAGAAATGAAAGCGGAGTTCAAAATTTGAGCCGAAAAAAACTAATAATACCGCAGCCCAAAGTATATAACACTTTCGGCTGCGGTATTTTTAATATTCCGTCTATGGTCAGATATGTGGTCAAAGATTTTTTAAGCTTTTCTTTAAACTATGCAAATTTAAAGTACAAATACGGCTCAAGAAGTTTTTGGTGTCGAGGGTACTATGCAGATACGGTCGGTCGAAATAAAAAAGTAATAGCAGATTACATAAGGAATCGGTTAGAAGAAGATTACGCATCAGACCAAATTAGCATAAAAGAATTTACCGACCCGTTTACGGGTGACAAGAGAAAGTAGGCAAAAAAAGACAGCCGCGCGTGAGCGGCTGCCGGAGAATGTAACGCGGTGCTAAACTTTCGAAACCCCTTTTAGGGGTGGAGCAAACCACCGGTTCAACCGGTGGTTTTGATTTATACGCTTATTATAACTTAGATCAGCACCTCGTTTAAGTCAAAATTTGCGCCGCAGAAGACAAAGAAAAAGGGCAGCACCGAAATATTTATTTTCTAATTATAATCGGTCCGATGCGTTATTTTTAAAATACTGAGCCTTCCAGTCTTTAGGGGACATTCCGACGATCTTTTTAAATGTTGTGGAAAAATATGTATCGCTGTTATAACCGCACTGTAAGGCAATTTCACTTAAATTTAATTCGTTTTGACGTATTAATGCCTGTGCGTGTTCGATTCTGCAGAGATTAATATAATCGATTGGTGAAAGCTGCATTTTTTGTTTAAACATTCTGCAAAAATACGACTTGTTGTATGAAAATTTTTTCGCGATTTCCTCTGTAGTGATATTCAGACAGTAGTTTTCGTTAATAAGGTAACCCTTTTACTCACAGCCCAAGGCTGGTATCTTGATACCGGAAACGGCGACCTCGCACTTTTGGGAAGCCCCTCCGCGTGGAATCTCTGGGATACCTCAGAATCCTATGCAGGCGACGTATCGGTTTATGCAGAGGTTGTAGGAACAACCCTTAAAATAAAGGTTACGGCTACTACAGGTAAAGTTTTGCTTAATACTACCGTAACGATTCCGGACGGAAATTCAGGATATATTTATTACTCCGCGGTAAACACAATAGGTAACTTCTATTCGATAAACTGCGACCGTCTTGACGATAACGGTAATGTAATCGATTGGAATACTGCGTCTGCCGAATACACAATCGGAGATATTAACGGCGACGGCATAGTAAATATTGTCGATTTAGTTTGCATTAAAAAGTTTGCGGCTAATCTGAAAACATACAATTTTGACGCTGCAAATCTCTTTGAAGATAAATACATTGACGCTTCTGATGCAACCGTACTGCGTCGATACCTATTGGGCACTGTGCAAATTTGATAAATTACTCCTGACTTTTATAATCCTGTTTAATTATAAAAACTTATTTATTAATATGCGCTGAGTATAAAGGAGGGAGATTGACCTGTGAATAAGATAGTGTCTTATGAATCGGTGCTGTCTCTCTCCTATTTTTAATAATAACGCCAACCTAAAGAGTGAGAAAGAGTGAGAAAGATATGAAAACTAAAACCGCAGTACGTTTAACGTCCCTTTGCCTATGTATTTGCATTATGCTTTTACTTGCTCCGAAGGTTTATGCCGCGCAAACTGAAATTGTCAGCATCGTTAACCAATTGACAGCTCAAACAATAGATAGGTCTAAGGGCGGTTCGCTTGCGCTTAATCCATCTCTGGTAGGCTGTGATTCATCAGGCAAAAGATATCCGGTTAAGGTTATTTGGAAAAATGATGAATACCGTTCTTATAAGGATGGGAAATTCGTATTCACCGCAGAATCGGCCGACAGCAATTACGTTTTTTCAAGTGACTGTATTCCGCAGATTACGGTTATTAATAAAATTAACGGCGACTTTGACAGCAATGTTTCAAGAAAATATTATTTTGACCATACAAATGATTTTCTTGATTTCAGTTGCTATTATACCGAAAACAATTTTTCGGATACTGCCGGATACTATGATATAAGACTTTCCCAAAAATCGATTTCAGATTATTGGAGCTTAAACAACGGAAAAATCGTGTCAACCATAAACCGAACAACCGAGAATGTGTGGAATGGGCTGAACCGTGCAAGCTGCGTCAGCACCGTTATCCTCAATTCCTTAAAGCTGTATAATTTCAAACTTGAGGTTGATTATCAGCACGCTAATGACTGGTGGTATCCTTATGTGTTGTTTGGAGTTCAGGATCCGACTCGTTTCTTCGGAAAGCTTTATATCGGTCCGTACGGTAACCTTACTACCGGCGAAGGTACAGACCTTGCGTTTGACCGTTCAACTCTTGCCGGCGGGGTATATGCATATTTAGAGCAGGAAGGCCCGATAAATGTTTATGGCGCGGTTGATGACGACGGTTACGGGAGACTTTATTTTGATAAGGATATATCTGCCGATAAGAAGGTTTTGGCAACGTATAACCGTAATGAAAAGCACCATATGAGTATAACCGTAACCGACGGTGTTTTCGGGCTTCAGGTTGATGATTCGGATATATTTTACGGAAATATAGACGATGAAGCACTTGGAGGATTGGTGGGCTTTGCAGCCTGCTCAAAGAGAGCTTCTTTTGATAATTTTCAAGTAACAGCATTAGATGAGTCTGGTAATGAAATTCCGCTTTCTTCGGCTCCTATGGGCAACGCTCCTACACTTAAAGAGGATAATTATACGGGTTGGGATTCTTCTGAATGTCCTTTGGAGTATGTTTGGGGCGACGGATTTGATCAAACTAAATGGTAGGAGGTAAGAAGCGTATGTTCAAAAATTCATTGAGGCTCTTTTTGATTTTTTGCTGCACAATACTTGCAGTTACTCCCTTTTGCGGGGTTTCGGCGACCGCCGCGGTTCTTGAGACAGAATTCCCCGGAGCGTCTGTTCCGCAGGAAAAAAACTATACCTGGTCTTCGGTCACTTCGGTTACCTCAACCAAAAAAATGCGTAAATATTTCATAATACGTACCTACTGCGGCGGACATTCCACAGATCTTTATATTTCCTTTCCGAAAGAGGGCGGATTCCGTCTGCAAACCCTGCACGAATTTCAAAAAGCAGAAGGGCTCGCTTCACCGCCGGCAGGGAATAGCGGACTGTTTGAGCCGGAAGCACTTGAAACGGTACATTATATAAATGACTCGGGTGCGCTCTTGCTGTATGGCGGGGGAGATACCGTTATTCGCTACACCGCATACGGTAAGGGCTTTGAGCTCCAGATTCGCAACAGTGAGGAAAAAAGAATAATCAGCATTACTCACCTCCAGATTTCCTTTGCGTATGACCGAAAAGGTACGGTTGTTCGTTCAATGGTAGAGCTTCCGCTTATGAACCGGGAGGCTATTTATGGCGGCGGCGAACGCTTTAATGACACTAATCAGGTCGGTCACACGATTTCTCTTACTAATTTTGACTGTTGGTCACGTCCTGAATATTCTTATAAAAATGTTCCGCTGTTTCACAGTAACCGCGGCTATTCGATATGGCTTAATATGAGCTATTCCGGTCAGGCGGACATCGGAGAAACCGACAGCAAAAAATATTCCGTTGTTTTTGACGGCGAAAAGCTGGATTTTTATCTTTTTACGGGAACACCTCTTGATAATTTAAAACGGTATACGGATCTAACAGGTACAAGCGGAGTTTCGGAAACCTGGACATACGGATTTTGGACAGGCGCACAGAACACAGCCTTTGAGACTACCGGCGCAAGCGATACGCTTACAAATATTACAGATTTAATTGAAGGCTATAAAAGCCGATATAACTTTTATCCCGAAGCCTGCTTTGCAGAGGGTGCGGCGGCAAGAAATAAAATTGTTACCGATTATCTTAATCGGATAGGCGTACGAACCCTCGGTTGGTTTTCACCTGATTTGTGGCGCAGTTTCGGAACAGCAGAAGTATTGCTTCCGAACATTACCGAATATCCGACCTTTGATTCGTCAGGCAAGCTACTTTCGAGCGGTCAACCGTTCACATATTTTTCAAAATACTTTAATACTTACGGTGCATATAAGTTTTTTGACAAAAATTATATAGATTTCTCCAATCCAAATTCGGTTGAAATGATAAAAGCCTGTTGGAAGAATTATTGGGATAACGGTGTTTGCGGAGCAATGAACGATTTCGGAGAATGGTATCACTTTGATAGTATGTATTTCAACGGACTTGACGGCGATGAGATGCATAATCTTATCTCTTATTATTATTCCAAATCCGCAAGCGAAGCTTGGAGCGAGCGTTTTGGAAATGATTATGTACTGTTTATGCGTTCGGGTTGCGCCGGAAGTCAGTATTATAGCGGAGATTTTTTAGGTGACCAGGTTTCTGCATATTATGGCGATGATAATAACGGATATGTGTCTGCGATTTACGCCATGATTTCAATGGGCGCGAGCGGATTTAACCTTTACGGCGCAGATTTAGGCGGTCTTGGCGGAACTCCGTGCGATGATTTGTGGAACCGATGGGTTCAGCTTTCGGTATTTTCACCGTATATGCGTCAGCACGGATCGGTTATACATAAGCCGTGGGAGCACGGGGATTTGGCGACAAAGAGCTTTGGCTCATGGTATGATAGCCGTTGTATTTGCGGCAGAAGCGATACTGCTTAGCAATTCACGCAGAAAACGGTTGCATTGATTTAATTAACAGAGCCAACGAAGGGTGATCCCCACTAAATTTAAGGAGAAGATTTATGGCAATTAAATTTAGACCTGAAACAAAACAGTTTTTAATTGAAACCGAAAATACAGTATAAGGCAGAAGGATACTACGAGCTGTTCCTCCTTGACTTAATGACAGGTATGAGACGAGGAGAGATACTTGCTCTTAAATGGAGCGACCTTGATTTTAGAACCGGCGAGCTAAAAATTGAACGGCAGGTGCGTGGTGGAGTAATATCCGTTCCGAAAACAAAAGCTTCGATAAGGACGGCGATACTTCCGAAAGCGTTATTAGAAATTCTTTCGGCGTATAAAGAGACAGTAAATTCCGAGTGGATATTTCCGTCACCGAAGGACAGCAGTAAAACCCGCGACCCGTCGGCGGTAAGAAAAAGACTGCAAATAATACTTGACAGGGCGGGCTGTAAGCGAGTGCGCTTTCACGATTTGCGGCATACCTTCGCGACAATGGCACTTGAATACGGAATGGATGTAAAAACCCTTTCGGCAACTATAGGGCATATGTCTGCAAAAACTACCCTTAATGTATACAGCCATATAACCGACACTATGAGAGAGCAGGCGGCGGTTAAAATCGACCGCAGTATCGGCGGTACGGACGCCCAAATGCCGAGGACGGAAAGTAAGACGGAAGTGGTGGAAAAACCGCCGTTCGAGCCCTA
The DNA here is from genome assembly GCA_051880555.1 of Acutalibacteraceae bacterium. GTDB lineage: Bacteria > Bacillota > Clostridia > Oscillospirales > Acutalibacteraceae > UBA737. The sequence goes on along the minus strand of JBJEOE010000050.1, from coordinate 3,142 downwards.
CAAGCCCAAAATCCGCAAGGCGGGTACGGGCTGTATATCAAAGCTTAATGAGCATTTATATGAGGGGAGATATTCGCCGAGTGTAGACGGCAAGCGCATAAGCCGAAACGTGTACGCCAAAACGCGCGAGGAGTGCGAGGAAAAGCTTAGTGAGCTTATTAAAGAAATGAAAGCGGAGTTCAAAATTTGAGCCGAAAAAAACTAATAATACCGCAGCCCAAAGTATATAACACTTTCGGCTGCGGTATTTTTTTATTCCGTCTATGGTCAAATATGTGGTCAAAGATTTTTTTAAGCTTATCTTTAAACTATGAAAATTTGAAATTTCACGGACAAAATACGGCTAAAATGCGAAGTTTAAAGCCTTAAAAAATAAGAAGCCCCGATACGCGTTTGCGTGTCGAGGCACTCGACTGGTGAAGACAAGTGGGAGTATAATAGGTGTTTCTTTATGTTTTTTGTGTTTTTTTGTTTTTTAACAAATGGCTTTACAATGCGGGTTTCAAGCTCTTTTTTATTTTTTTGTTTATGCGAAAAAAATCGCAATTCGGAAAAATCGTACATTTTTCGTACATTTTTTTGCCCGTTTAAACGCTTTCCAAAACCTTTAAGGCTTCGGTTTCCTGTTTCGGGTAAAGATGTGAATATGTGTTCCATGTGACATCAACCTTTGAGTGTCCGAGCCGCCTTGCTACCTCTTGAATTAGTATACCGTTATTTACTAAAAGTGAAGCGTGACTGTGTCGGAAATCGTGTATTCTTATATGCGGCAGGCCTGCAGCTTCGGAGTACCGTTTATTATGGATTTCAATGCTTGAATCACTAAGGCAGGACGCTCCGCCACATACTCTGAAATCCTCTGTAAAGCGTTTATCGCGTTTCTGTATGGATTTATATTGATTAAGTATTTCGACAAGCGCTGAGGGGATATAGAGGTCACGATATGACGATTTATTTTTAGGCGGAGTTTCAACAATGTCTTTCCCTTTGATTTTTTGCGTAACGCTACGCCGTACATGTATTATGTTTTCGTCGACATCAGACCATTTAAGTGCGTTTATCTCACCTTTTCGCATTCCTGTGTAAAAGGCTATATTGAAAAATACATAATATCCCCATTCCGATGAAGTGTCGATTTGAGGTTTTGCCTGTTTTATATATTTTTTGAACTGCTCGGTGGTATAATATTGAAGCTTATCGTGTTGAACCTCAAAATAAGGCTCCTTGAAATTTCCGATTATTAAAAGAGGATTTCGCGTTAAATATTCCATTTTGACAGCGTAGTTTAACAACGCTCTAAAATGTTTATATATATTCTGCTTTGTTTTAATTTTATAATCCTTTGCCGCTATTTCGTTTTTCCAATTCTGTAATACCTTGGCGTTAAGCTTGTCTATCTTAACGCTTTTTAAGTACGGAAGAATATGAAGCGTTAATGTGGTTTCCAGTTCTCTCATAGTGCTTTCGCGTACTTCGGTGGATTTTGTTGCTTTGTATTCGTCATACAACTGCTGCACGGTCATTTTACTGTCGGGAGCGGTTTGTGAGACTTCGCGGGCAAGGTTTCTTTCACATTCTTTTGCTTCGTCCAGACCGTAAACAATTTTACTTTTCTTATGATATTTGCCTTGATTGTCCGTATAATTCACGAAAACGCGATATTTTTGCTTTGCCTGCTTTTTACCGTCCATTTTGTAAATGGGCATAAAAATCCCGTCCTTTCAATTTTCTTGCAATTTTCGGACGGGTGTGGTACAATATTTATGCTTGTAGGAAAGCATTGTATCGGCTCCGTCCGATACGGCTCCGCTTTGGTGTTGGCGCACCGGGCGGAGTTTTTATTTTTAAGTGATTTTTCTATTGTAAAAAGTATATATTTAGTCGGCGTGCTTTTGATTTATTATTAGAGTTAAAGTAACAAACCCTATTGTAACTATTTCAAGTATTAGCAAAAAAATATTTATAAAATTGAAAGCACTTGTCTCTTTTATATATGGGGAATAGGCGTGTTTATTCAAAATGGTACATTCCCAATAATCTCCTTTTTGGTCTATTCCATAAGAGGTTTCTTTAATGTCTGTTATGTAATCAAAATCAAAATCTAAATATCCGCCATTTGTAAAATATACTTTTTCTACTGTATAGTGATTATATGTTTTGGTTATTCCTCTATCGCTGTCACTATCGTCTGTTTCGGTATCAATTCTTATTTGAGCGGGCAAAGTGTAACTGTATTTATCGTTTGATATTTCAACATAATATGAGTACACTCCGTCAGATTTAAGTCGAATATCATCAATTCCAACTAATTCCTGAACAACATTGTTTGAAATCAGAGTAGCGAAAAAACTTATTATTAACAAAGGTATTGTCCATTTTGTTGCTATGTCGCTGAAAGAGTCAGAAACAGAATCGGTGAGTTCTTTAAAAGGGTGATCATATTTATGTTTAATTGCAATGAAAAACTTTTTTAATGAATATATCGTCACACCCATACAAAAAAGAAGTGCAATTTCAGAGTAATAGGTCATTATTCTTAAAATAAACAGCATATAATATCATAATCCTTTAATTATAATTGAATTTAAGGCTAAAGTACTGTAGAATCAATGTTTAATTCGAGGATTAATAGAACTTTTTTGTTTTCTGTGGTTGTCAAATTTTCCGTATAACTTTTGAGCTATAGCAAATTCAATAATATAAAGAAAAAAAGCACCAAACTTTATACCGGTAAAAATTCCGAGAAGTGTATTTAATGCCGTGCCGATAACAAATGTTAACGAATATATCAAGAACTTCACTGCAATACCACGTTTTCGTTGCTTTTCTAATTGCAAGATAACATCATTCATTTTGCTTTTGTTTTGATTATTTCTTTCTGCTCTTTTTTTATAAAGATTGTATATCAAAAAAAATAAATATGCCGCAAATGTCAATATAAATACAATAGCAAGTACTATTTTCAAAAGTTATACCCCCAAAAATAAATTAATTCACTTTGATTTAGACTGCAAAATAGTAGTTTAACGCAAACTGCATTAAATCTTCTGTTACACCAAAATACTCTGATAATTCCCAACGGTTTTCGCAAAATCCGCTTTTAATAGCCTCTGTTAGCTTATCTTTCGGGATAAGCTTTTTT
>JBJEOE010000049.1:0-2652 GCA_051880555.1 Acutalibacteraceae bacterium | reverse complement strand
CGGAATTCATGACGGCCACCGTGAAAGAGTAAAAGAAGAATTTTTAAAGAACGGCTTTAATGAAAGCACACCGCCGCATAAGGTAATTGAAATGCTTTTATTCTACAGCATTCCGCGAAAGGATACTAACGATTTAGCACATCTGCTGGTAAACCGTTTCGGCTCAATATCGGGTATTCTTGACGCACCGGTCGAACAGCTTACCGAGGTTAAGGGCATAAGCCTTAATACGGCGATACTAATTAAGCTTATAATCTCGGTCGCGAGAATTTACCGCTCCGAAAAAAGCAAAAAGATTGACGGATACACAAATCACGATGATGTTTGTAAATTCATTGTGTCCAGATATTTCGGTTATACCAAGGAGGTTTTTTCGGTAACCTCCTTCAGCGGAAACGGGAGTATTTTAGGCTTTGATATTTTAGGCGAGGGGAATATTTCCGAGGTAAACGTATCCACAAGAGAGGTAATAGAAACGGTGCTTAAGCGGCAGGCGGTATGCGCGATTATTGCGCATAATCACCCAAGCGGCACAGCCGTTCCGAGCGACGAAGATATTGCGGTCACAAGGAATATACAAAGCGCGTTAAGCCACATAAACGTAAAGCTTCTCGACCATATTGTGATTTGCGGCGACGATTATGTTTCAATGGCGCAAAGCAGACTTTTTATGAAAATATTTGAATAGGCTTACGTGCCTTTAAAATCAGCGCGAGGACTCCCGCTGATTTTCAGCCATTCGGTAGCCAACCCCGTTTTCTGTGAACAGATACATCGGATTTCCGCTGTTCTGTTCTATTTTTTTACGCAGATTTGTAATGTTTACCCGTAAAATACCGTTGTCTCCCGAAGACTGCGGACCCCATACCGATTTAAGTATAAAATCATAGGTGAGCACTCTGCCCGAATATCTGCAAAGCAGGGTCAGTATTTTAAACTCGTTTTTTGTAAGGTGAAGCGATTTCCCGTTTAAAGTAATAGTACCGCGATCATAATCCACGCAAAGCCCGCCGCACTCGTATCTGTCTAAGTCGTCGGCACCCCTGAGCCTTTCAAGCTGTTCTATACGCCTCACCGCGGCACGTACGCGGGATAAAAGCTCGCCCGATAAAAAAGGCTTTCTTATATAATCGTCCGCGCCCGAGTCAAGGGTTTCGGTAACTGCGCGCTCGCTTGAGTTTTCGCAAACCGCGATAATTTCGAAGGTGCCGAATTCGTGAAGCTTTTTCACGGTTTTAATTCCGTCGGGACGGGGGAACAGCGGGTCTATTATAAGAATGTCGGGCGGGTTTACTGAAATGAGGGAAAAGCATTCGCTGAAGTCCGATGCCGTGGTAACCTCATAGCCCGAGGCGGTAAGCAGATTTTTAATAAGGCGCGCGTTTTGCCTGTCGCTGTCGGTCACGATGATTCTGCGCTTCATATCGGCTTATTTCCTTTCTTTAGGGAGCACAACTATTCAGCGGTAGCGCGTGCGGCAACCGATTCTGCAGAATAGAAATTTTCCTCGTATATAAAGTCTCTTATTTCTTTTTTTGCCGAATTAAGGTCATAAACGTAGTACCAAACGCCGCCGATGGTTTTACCCGATGAGGGAACGTTGTCGTTTGGGATACTCAGCTGTTCAAATTCGGGCGAGCAGGCGAGCGCCCAGGTGCCCAAGGCTATAATGTCGTTGGTTGAAAGGGAGGTTTCACATTCGCTTGCGACCATCTCCGCAACCTTGGGAAGCTTAAGCGGGTTCATTTTCTTGACCTTTGAAAACATAGCCATAAGCACTTCCTTTTGACGGTTGCCGCGCATAATATCGCTGTCGGTATGACGTATTCTGGCATAACAAACCGCCTGACCACCGTTTAAAAGCAGTTCGCCCGTTTGTGTAAGGTCGGGACAATCAACGCCTAATGAGCGCATTTCGGGGAAAATGTTGGTATTCATCTCAACCCTTTCCTTTTCGTCAACATCAACCGTGACGCCGCCTATGTAGTCGATTACCCTTGCTAATCCGAAAAAGTTAAAGGTGACATAGTCTTCAATCTCAAGGTCAAAGTTTTGATTAAGGGTTTTAACCGCAAGCTGTGACTTGCCGTAGGCGTAGGCATGGGTAAGCTTGTCCTTTGAATGACCGTCGATAGCGACATATGTATCTCTTGCAATAGAGGTGAGCTTTAGCTTTTTATGAGTTTTATCCACAGTAAGAACAACTATTGCGTCGCTTCTGCCCGAAAGGTTGTCCTGCCGTGTATCGATTCCCAAAAGGGCTATATTCTGCACACCATCGTAATCGGAGGTGGTGATACCTAAATCATTTTCGTCAAGCGGAGTGCGTTCTATACCCGAAAGGGTTTTGTAGACATAGCCGTAAAAACCGAGAGCGCCGGCAAGTAAAACACAAATAAAAATAATTAATGCATTGCGAAGCTTTTTGCCCTTGCGCTTTTTAGCTTTCTTTTTTCCCCTGCCGCTTCGCGTATGAGCGGTCTGCGCCGCTTGTCGGGCGTTTTGCCGCGCGCGGTAATGAGGAGAGGTAGAGGAAATATCTTCGTACATATCGGCGGAGCTTTTCCTTCCGGAGCTTGAATATAAATCAATACTATCTCCGTTGTTTTCGTATCCTTCGTATTTCATAATTATTTATCCTTTTTTATAAAC
>JBJEOE010000048.1:0-14258 GCA_051880555.1 Acutalibacteraceae bacterium | reverse complement strand
TTACCTTTATGCTGGTGAGCATCCTCATCTCCGCCCTTGGAATGTTTGCAATGTCAGTTCTTCAACAAGCCCCGACAGTCTGTCCGCCTCCGAAAGCACAACGTCAAGCCCGCGGCGCACCAGCTCCTCGTCGGTGCCTAATGACATTTTCGCCGTCTCGCCCCAGCCCCGTATCGCGGTAAGCGGAGTTCTTAATTCGTGCGAAACCGAGGAAATAAAGTCGTTTTTAAGGTTTTCCGCCTGATTTAATTCGGACGCCATATAGTTAATAGTGTCGCAAAGCTCGCCTATCTCGTCGTTTTTCTTGATTTCTATTCGGGAATTAAAATCGCCCATAGCAATTTTTCTTGCAATATTGCTTACGTCCCTTATCGGCTGAACAATCGACCTTATGAAGAAAAGACCCGAAAAAGCGCAAAACGCCAAAATCAAGATTCCCGCCAGCACAAGAGTAAGAATAAGTCCCGAAATTATCTTATTCGTGCGTTTAAGGGAGGTAATCCATCTGTACGCCCCCAAATACCTGCCCGAGGAATCGTAAAGCGCGGTTGTACCCGAAAGCACCTGCTCGCCGTCTGCCGTGCGGCTTTTTTCCGACGCGTAGCCGCCGCTCTTTTTTGCACTTGCGTAATCGGGCATTTTCTGGTCTGTGGGCTGAAAGCCGGTTGTTGTTACAATAACATTGTCGTTGCGGTCTATAACCTGAACCTCTAACTTTGTTTTATGGGCGAAATTTTCCGCAAGCTTGACCGCGCTGTCCTTATAATTCGACCTTGTCGAGCCCGAAAGGGAGTTAAACTCGTAGCTGAGGTCGTTAGAGAGGGTCTCTATACGCTCGGTGTAGAGGGAGCTTACAACCGCCGAAAGGGCGATAATCACCGTGCAAACCACCAGCGCCACGATAAGAAAAATGTTAAAAAACCATCTTACCGCAATGCTTTTAAACTTTATTTCAAGCTGCAAGGCTATCCCTCCCGTTACAAATATTAATCGCCTATGCGCCGCCGGAAGCCGGCTAATGCGTGTTCCACTTATACCCCATTCCCCAAACAGTAACCAAACGCTTAGGGCTTGAGGGGTCGTCCTCAACCTTCATACGAAGACGTCTTATGTTAACGTCAACAATCTTTTCCTCGCCGAAGTAATTTGTTCCCCAGACCTTGTTTAATATATCGGTACGATCGAGGGCAACGTCGGGATTGTTGAAGAAGTATTCTATCATCTGAAACTCAACCTGCGTAAGCTCTATGTTTCTGCCGTTTTTAAGCAGGGTTCTGCGGCGCAGATTAAGGGTGAACTCGCCTAAAATTATATCATCCTGCTGTGGCGGCTCGGGCTTTGGCTGATGCATTTCAACCCTTCTGTAAAGGGAATCAACCCTCGCCAACAGCTCGGTAGGGCTGAACGGCTTTGTTATGTAATCGTCCGCGCCTATCATAAGCCCGCTTATTTTGTCCATTTCCTGGGTTCTGGCGGTCAGCATTATTATTCCGAGGGTGGCGCTGCGCTTTCTTAATTCCTTGCAGAGGGTAAAGCCGTCCATTCCCGGCATAGAAATATCAAGCAGGGCAATATCAAAGCCTACCGGGTCGCTGTCATAAATATCGAGCGCTTCCTCCCCCGAGCCCGCCTCGGTTACGTCGTAGCCCACTCTTTTAAGGTTTATCGCCTCGAACTCGCGTATTGCCGCCTCGTCCTCAACTATCATTATACGTTTCATTTTCTTCTCTCTATTCCGTAAGTTTAAAGTTTTGTTTTACAATATCTGTATTAATTCCCTGTCCCGCGGCGGTTTCTCCTATTTTGCAGAGATATAAGGATATTTCGTCCCGCGTAATTTCGGTAAAGCCCTCGTCAAGGTATTTCTGAACATCTTTATCGGTTAGCTTCACCGTCACAAAGCTTATAAGCATATCGGCCGCCGAGGCGGTTTCGCCGTCATATCGGTAAATCTCCCTTATGTGGTTATCCGTGTCCTTAAGTACCGCGATTTGCCCCGTCCATTTTTGGGAAAGAACGTAATAATAGCCGTCATTGCTGTTTATCATAGTCGTCATTTGGTTTGTAAGGGTCTCGCCGTTGTAGGAGCACCAGTTGGTAAGGTACAGCTTTTCGTTTACCGCCGACTTTGTAAGTGACGGCACGTTTTCCTGCACGGGAATTTCAATTATTCCGTCGCCGTTAATATCCTTAACCCCAATTCCCGCCGAACGGAGAGTCAAGAGGGTTTCCTGCGATTCGAGGTTCATAAGCGGATTGACAAGCTGATTTTTTTCGACAAACAAAACCTCGGTCACCGCGCCGACGCCCTTTATCTCGTCGATATAAACCGCGGTCTTTCCCGATGAAAGATGCGACACCACAGGCTCTGCCACCGACTGAACCGTTTTATCAAGCTCGCAGGAGTAAAGCTCGGTCACGCCGTCCTCAGTAAGCTTATAGACAGAGGCGGAATTTATCTGCTCCGCCGCGCTGAATTTAATTATGAAAATTTCGTTTGTCCCGTCCTCGTTAAGGTCACAACAGACAAAGCGGCTGTATTTCTGCATTGTGCGCTGGGTAAGCTCGCCGTTTTTAAAGCTGTAAACCGCAAGCTGTCTTTCACTCGCACCGTATATTTCCCAGCCCACAAGAATTTCCGATATGCCGTCGCCGTCAAGGTCGCAGAAGTCGATTTTTTCCACTCCCCCCGCGACTATTTTCTGGGTCGCGGCGGATACCCATTCGCTTTCCCTTCGAACAACAACGTTTATATACATATTCGCGGCGTCGCCGTCGCTTTCCTTCATACTGTAAAAGGCAAACGCCTCAAGAATACCGTCGCCGTCAATATCGTTCTGGACCACAGCCGAGCGGTAATTGCCGTTAGACGGATATTTTAGGGTATACTGCCCGCCCGCGCTCTTAGCTATCGCGTCGGCAATCGGCGAAATATCTCCCGAAAGCTCAGGCGGACTTAACAGCTCCGCGGTGTCCGCGGTGAAAATATCGCACCCGCAAAGCGCAAACACAAGCATAACCGCGCACAGTGCCGCAAGTACCCTTCGCCTCATAATTCCGCCTCCTTTTTAAGCCGTTAATAATTTAATCCGTCTTGCACATAAAGATACATAATAGATTATATCACACCGCATTACAAAAATAAAGATATTTTTATGAATATTTTAGATGTTTCAGATGTTAGACATTAGACGCGGAAGGTATAAATACCTCAATTTTCGCGTTATTCAATTCCGAATTCCGAATTCCGAATTAACCCTACAACCCCCGATTTATCCGCACAAAAGCGAACAAGCTCGGCAAAAGCTTTATTTTCGTGCTTTTGCCGAGCTTGTTTATTCAGTTCTGCTTTTTTAAGCCCCTTAACTAACCGTTTGCTTGCTACTCAAGTATATAAATTTCAACATTACGGACTCCGAACGATCTGCAGGCGCTTTCGGTCGACATAAAAAGGTCTATTCCGTTAGGATATTTCTTAATAAATCCGCCGGTGTCCGCCGCTACCGCATAGCCGTAAATAACACTGCCGTCGGCGGTTTTGATATACATTTTGGTGCCGTAGGGTATAACATTAGGGTTAACCGCAATGTAGCCGGGCTGGGGTGCCACACCTGTTGAACAGTTGTGACCTGTATAGGTATATGCCGTGGCGCGCGCGGTGATTTTTGACTTATAATTAACGGGCGCGCCGTTATTATCAAGCTCTATAGGAGCCGAGGGCGTAAGGGTGGAAACGCATTTTACCGACGCGCTTGTGGAAACAGCGTTAGTCGCGGATTTCTTTGTTCCTACAATTTCCTTGCCGTTTACCGCCGCCTGCACGATTTCCTCGCCCGTGACGGTCTTTTCAAGCGAAACGCCGTTTACCAGCTTTTCTGTATAATTAACCTGCTTTACACCATCGGTTCCGCCCTCGCGGGTTACGGTTCCCGCCGCACTTGCGGAGGAATAAAACGTCTCAACCGTGTGGGGAATAACCTCGGTGTAGCTTCCGTTTACATATTCAACGTCGGTGTAATCAATATAAACCGTGTCGCTTATAACCGTATCCGCCGCAGGCTCGATAAAATCGTATTCGTCAGGCGAGAAGCCCGCCGAAATTAAAGCGTCCTTAACGGTACCGCCGAAAAAGTCAACCTGTACTGTCTCCTCCCCGCGGGTAATATACACGGGATAGGAATAAGCAATCTCAACCGTCGTCATACGGTTGTCAACCGTGGTCTTTGTTACTTTGTAACGGTCGGATTTCAAATTGAGGTTCGAAAGCACGCTCGCAACGTTTACGTTGAGAGAGCGTACCATATATGTCTTTTCTCCGTCAAAAATTTTCACGGTGTTTAAGGACAAACCGAGTAAAGTAATAACCGCAATAGTGACGGCAGTCATAACCGCTATACAGCTTATGCGCGCCTGTCGCGAAAAAAGCTTCTGCGACAAACAATACTTTATTTTTTCTAACATCAAATGACTCCTTTGATACAAATCTCGCAAGCCGTGTGCTATTATACTCACTTGGATTAGCGGTGTCAAAGCGAAAAAAAGTCGAATTTTTAGTTAATAAGCCTAAAAAAAATAAAAATTTCAAAAAGTTACAAGCTTGTAACCTTTTGTAACCACTAATATATTGGTATTTTTTAACATTCAGCTTGTGCAATCCTACGAAATCGCATAAAGTGGTGCGGAAGAATCTCCGTACAATGCTATTTTACACCAAAAGTGGGGGATATATGCAAAAAACCGTCTTAGGACACAATATGAGGTAGAGAATAAGACTATTTAAAAATTTGTTAAAAAAATCTTTACAATTATAAATTGGTGTGGTATAGTAATAAAAGTTAAATTCCTTTAAGACGGCACGGAGAGGTCGGCAAGGCTTTGATTAACAAACGGCTTATATTATATATAATATATGTATATGCCGAAAATGTGTTAAGTATTCGAGCGTCTTGCCGCAGGCAGACGCTTTTTTTGTACGGAGGGCTTATGGAAAAATTCAAGGCAACTCTTATGGACGAGGCGGCGGTTTCAAGGGCGCTTAAGCGAATATCCCACGAAATACTTGAGAAAAACAACGGCTGCGGCGAGCTTTGTATTATAGGAATAAAGCGCCGCGGCGTTGCCCTTGCAAACATTATTGCGGACAACATATATAATATAGAGGGGGTACGTCCCCCGACAGGCGAGATAGACATAACCTTTTACCGCGACGATTTGACCGCTATTTCACCCGACCCCGTGATACATTCCGCGGCACTTACGGTTTCAATTGCAGGCAAAAGGGTGGTTTTGGTGGACGACGTGCTTTACACCGGCAGAACCGTAAGGGCGGCTATGGACGCGATTATGCGGTTCGGCAGGGCGGCGTCAATCCAGCTTGCCGTGCTTATCGACAGGGGTCACAGGGAGCTTCCGATAAGGGGCGACTATGTGGGCAAAAATGTTCCGACCTCGAAATCCGAAATCATAGCGGTAAAAATACCGCCGTACGATAAGGAGACCGCGGCGGAGCTTTATGAGATATGAACAGCTTACGGCTGTTGATATAGAATAACGCGCGGTATATAATTCCGCGCAAAAAAACGGAGGAAGTAACAAATGAAGATGTACTACAACGTTGAAGACAAGCCGAAATTCGGTCAGCTTATTGTCTTCGCAATCCAACAGCTGCTTGCAATTATGGCGGCTACCCTGGTTGTTCCGGTAATTGTCGGCAACGGTATGAGCTCTGCGGCGGCGCTTTTCGGCGCGGGCGTCGGAACCCTTGTCTATGTGCTTTTCACAAAAAGAAAGAGCCCTGTTTTCTTAGGCTCGTCCTTTGCGTTTATCGGCTCGATGTTTGCGGCGTTCGCAGGCGGCGTATCAATGGCGCTGGGATATTTAGGTCTTATTTTTGGTGCTGTTTTCGCCGGTCTTGTTTATGTAATTATCGCAATAATCGTCAAGTTTGCGGGAGTAGGCTGGATTAATAAGCTTATGCCTCCCGTTGTTATCGGTCCTACAGTTGCGATTATCGGTCTCTCCCTTGCGGGGAACGCGGTAGGCGACCTTCAGAAGGGCGGCGTTTTAGACGCCGAGGGCAACTCGGTTGCCAACGTTCTTCTCTGCGTGCTTATCGGTCTTATAACCCTTATTGTAACAATGCTCTGCTCAACCTACGGCAAAAAGAGCGCAAAGCTTATCCCCTTTATTTTGGGAATCCTTGCGGGCTATGCGGTTGCTCTTGTGTTCACGGTTATAGGTAATGCGGCGGATATCGACGCCTTGAAGCTTATCGACTTCGGCAAATTCTCCGCACTCGTAGCAGGCGGTGTATCCCTTAATACCTTTATAAGCGTTCCCGATTTCACATTCCTTACTGCGTTCGGAGGCTTTAAGGAGCTCAGCACTTCTTATATCGGTACAATTGCGGTAGCCTACATTCCTGTTGCTTTCGTTGTTTTCGCGGAGCACATCGCCGACCACAAGAATATTTCAAGCATCATTGAGAAGGATCTTCTTAAGGAGCCCGGTCTTCACAGAACCCTTTTGGGCGACGGCGTAGGCTCAATGGTAGGCGCCCTCTTCGGTGGCTGCCCGAACACCACCTACGGCGAATCGGTAGCCTGTGTTGCCATTACAAGAAACGCGTCGGTTGCCACAATTATTGCGGCGGCGTTTGCGGCGATAATCGTTTCCTTTATTAACCCCTTTGTCGCTTTCGTTAATTCCATTCCCTCCTGCGTAATGGGCGGCGTTTGTATGGCGCTTTACGGTTTTATCGCGGTAAGCGGTCTTAAGATGGTTCAAAAGGTTGACCTTAACGCCAACAGAAATCTGTTTGTAGTATCGGCTATTCTTATCGCGGGTATCGGCGGTCTTTCCCTCACCTTCGGCAAGATCACCCTTACAGCGGTTGCAACCTCCCTTATACTCGGAATAATAGTAAATCTCATTCTTTCGGGCAAAAAGGCGGACGAGACCGAGACCGAAGAATAAATATTCTTACTTTAATCCGCCGCACCGAGAAATCGGCCGCGGCGGATTTTTGGTTGGGCAAAATAAAATGTTGACTTTTGCAAAGAAATATGTATAATTAATATTTGTAGCGGATTAAGCCGAAAGTAAGATTTTATCCGAAAGTAAGCTCCGCCTCGGTTGTCCTCGCCGTGTAAAATTCAGAGGTCAAAAATTAATTATGCACCTGTGGCGGAACTGGCAGACGCGTATGGTTCAGGTCCATATTTTTGAAAGAAAGTGCAGGTTCGATTCCTGTCAGGTGCACCAACGCTCAAAGCCTTTATTAATGCGGCTTTGAGCGTTTTTCTTTGCCTGAAAATTTCACTAAAAACACCTGTCACACACAAAAAACATGCGCACAGCATAGAGTCGTGCGCCTGCCGATTATGTTGATTTTATAAAAAGCTATAAAGGAATCTGCCGGCGGAGGATTATTCCTCCGCCGCATCTGTTACAGCCATCTCCTCCCAGTTTGGAAAACACCATATTTCGCTGTCCCTCTCGGTTATTTCTCCGTTTTCATTATAGGTGTCGAGGTGCATTCTGAAATTGCCGTTCAGCTCTATTTTTACCGATAGCCTGCCGTTCTTTTCCGAAACGGTTATTTTATCTACCAACATCCGCAGATGGGTGTCATTGAGCGCTCCGTCCGCAATAATGCCGTCAAGCATTTCCATACTGTTTTTTAAATCCTTTTTGCGATTTTTAACCGTTGCATCAATATTACGAAACTCATTAATTTTCTCTCCTAATTTTGCAATATCGCTTTCACAGGCGACAAGCATCTGGGTATAAACCTCCGCGTGCTCTCTGTCCCGTATTCGTTCAAGCAGTATCTGCTGTTGGTCAAGCTTACGCTGTGCGAGCTTTTCATTCAGTGCCGCTATCTGTTTTTCGGCGGAGGGCTTGTCGGCAAGCCATTTTTTAAGCTGCTTGTCAACCTTTTTAAAGCTTTCAAGCGCCATTTTCTTGACTTCATTAAGTTCCTCGTATATCAATTTATCTATCACTTCCTCGCCTATGGTATGCGGTGTGCAATTTTCCTTGCCGTAGCGGTGGTAACCGTTGCAGGTATATTCATATCTTGGCGGTTTATCTTTCCAACGCCGCGTTTTGCAAACCATAGTTGAACCGCAGTCGCCACACCGAAGCAACCCCGCATAACGGTGACATCTTTTGCCGCTTGAAGCCCGTACATTGTGTTTAGGCCTTTGCTCTAATAAAAACTGTGCCTGTTCCCATATCTCTTTGGATATGATAGCAGGCACAGCGTTTTCGTGTCGGTAATACTCTTCGGGCGGAAGCTCTTTTCGGATATGATTTATTTTGCTTGTATACGACCTATGGCATATCAGTGTTCCGATATAAAATTCATTTTGTAACACCCTTTTTACAGCGGTGTTTACCCATAAAAATCTATGGGCGATTTCAGGCTTGTTGTAACCGAGATTTTTCCCAAGTAATTGTTTTTGATAAAAACCGGGAGATTTTATTCCCTCATCATTTAATATTTTTGCGATTGCTTTCAGCCCGTAACCTGATATATACAGATCGAATATTCTGCGTACAATTTCAGCCTGTTCTTCAACCACTACAACCTGACGGGTGTTTTTATCCTTAAAATATCCAAGCGGAGGTATCAGCACTATGCCGTCTTTCTGCTTTTGAAGATATCCCGCGCGTATTTTTTTGGATATGTCACGGGCATACATATCGTTGAATATACCTTTGAAGCCGACCATCAAATCGTCGTCCTCGTTGCTTGTGTCTATGTTTTCGGTTACGGATAACACTCGCACATCATTTTCACGAAGATAGTCAATAAACATTGCGGTCTGGGTTCTGTGCCTGCCGAGGCGGGATAGGTCTTTTACTATAACCGCGTCTATTTGCTTTTCTTCAACCGCTATATAAATTTTGTTGATTCCCTCGCGGTTGAAATGCATACCGCTTACATTATCGTCGAAGGACTCGCCGACAATGTTATAATGATTTTTCTCCGCGTATTCCCGCAGTATATTTTGCTGATTGGTAAGTGAATTTAATTCGCTGTCCTCATCGCGGGACAGCCTTGCATATAGCCATACTCTCATATTTTTTCTCCTTATTTTTTACTCGGCAGACGCGTGATATCCTGCTTTTGCAAACAACATATCACAACACCCGCCGTAAGTCCAGACAAATTACGCCGATTTATTATTTTCACAGTCGGGCAATGTTTTGTCGGCGTTTATATAATCCCGAATAAGGGAATTTAAAAAGGCGTCGAACCTGCCGTCCTCACCGTTGTAATAAAATTCTACCGTTTCTATTTTGTATTCGTTTTTCTCCATAAAATCCTTTCCGCCATAAGGCTTGTTCATTATTTTACATCCCGCCCATAACGGGGCCGTGATTTTTCTTCCGCTCGGCGGGATAATATTTTGTTGTGCAGTCCTCCACGGGCGTTTCCTCGTCTATAATATTACCGAGGTTGCCGACAAGATATGCCGCACCAATTCCAATATCAAGAGTATCGCCGAAGGTACCAGGGACGCCCAAAACATTTTGTTCATATGCTCCTGCATTCTGTCCTCCGCCAAAGAGAGCTTGCTCGAAAAATCCTCGCTCACTCTCCCAACCCGTTTCTCGGTCTCGGTAAGGGTCTGTCGAATTAACGCCGACATATTCTCCGCCGCCTTCATCATCGAATCCTGAAACTCCTCGGTCGCCGCTTTGGTCTGCTTGGTGTATTCGGTCAACACCGTCAACTGGTGATTCATATAATCCGTCATTTCCTCCTTGGTCGTAAGGGTCGGCAAAGTCTCGGTGATTGAATTTAATATCTCTATCTGAGAATTCTGCGCCGAAATCAAAGACCTCCAATTCATCTCGGTCACCGACACGCAGGGGATTACGGTATCCGCCGCGGTCAGCTGTTTCTGTGCCTGTGAAATTAATTCTTCGGCAGATTTCCTGCCTGATTTTAAACTCATATTCCATATTCTCCTTTAAAAATTTTTGTAGGTGTAGCTTGCTGTCCCGACAGAGCTTTCCGTCGGGTGTGGTGTAGGTGATATTTTTGCGGGAGTCCGTCCATTTGACACCGTAACCCTCCGCTTCCATCAGCATAATAAAATGCTCTTTTGAAGCGGCGGTCTGCATTGCATTTGAGATAACGGCTTCAAGCTGTATCTTCCAGCTTTCGCCCTTAACAGCAGAGCGATACTCCCTATCCGACATAGGCTTTGCTCTTTCGTTCTTCGGTTTCGATTCTATAACCGACAGACCGTACTCGCGGCAGATTTTATCCGATACCTGCATAAGCATTTCAATCTCCCGCTCGCTGATATGAAACTTTTTACCCGTTTCGGAATTTACGCTGTTCATTACAAAATGCGAATGGATATGGTCGCGGTCGCAGTGGGTTGAAACCACAACTTCAAAGCCTTTAAACTTTTCAGTCTCCTCTGCAAACCGTAATGCAATTTCGTGGGCTGTTCCGGGCGAGATATTTTCGTCCACAGAAAATGACTGCACGAAATGATAATACTGTCTGCCCTCAGTTTTGCCGAAGAGCTTTTTGGTATTATTGAATTCGGTATATGCGGATTGCGGTGTGCAGTTTACACCGGTCACATACTTTTTACCGTCATCGGCAACGGTTTTTTTGTCCTGCATTGTGTATCGCAAGACATAGAGCATACCACCCACGGTCTGCGGCTTTTTGTAATTCACGAAATGAACAATAGCCATAGTTACCTCCCATAGAACTGCTTGGCAAGTAGTTCGTAAATCTTTTTCAGTTCCTCTTGGGTAGCTGTAAGATTTACGGTTTTAATTTTGCCTTGACGGGATAAAATCAAAAGTTGATTTACATTGTTACCGAGCTTTTTAACCTGAGTTGTAAGCTCTTTAAGCCCGTCATAATTTATCACCTTTTTATTAATGGCGCAGAGAATTATATAATCGGTAATGCTCATTCCCGCGCTTTTTGCCTTTTCTCTTATCACCGCGTCCATTGTATCGGACACTCTGAAATTAAAGCGTTTGGTTTTAATATTGTATCACTCCCAAAAAATTAAAAGTTTCTTTGCTTACTTTCTTTTCAAAAAGTCAAGTGGGTGCAGGGCTTCTGCCCGCCCAGTTTGCGTTTGGCGTACAGCCAAATGCGATGCTGGCACTCTCCCCAAAGGGAGAGTACAAAGACGCCAACCTGCGATATTCTGCTATTTACCACAGCAGAAAAGAAAAAAGGGGCGCACACGCCGTTTACAGCGCCGTATTTCGTCTTTATGCGGCTCGGTCGGATGTTTACTCGGTTTTTCACTTACTCGGCATACAGTGCATTTTCTGTGGCTGTTTCGGCAGAGAAGAAAAAGCCGTCTTATTTCTTTCTTCTGCTGTAATATATACTCAGTGGGTATAGTTCTATGGGTATAGTTCTGCAATACCGTTTCTTACACCACCCTGTATGAAAAAATTACACTACCGAAACAACTTGACTGTGTAAGCATTGCTTGTGTTCGAACCGTCATGTCTGCGGCGTTTTTTCTTTTTCACAAGCCCCGCTTTTTCAAGATTTTGTATTGCTGCGTCCACTGTCTTTTTGTCAATACAACATTCCTCGGCAATCAGCCGCCGTGACGGAAAGCAGACACCGTTTTTATCGCTGTGTTTTACAAGGCAACAGTAAACAATAAATTCCCGCGGTTTAAGATCTTGCTTAAATATGCTGTTTGACAGCATAAAAAAATTACCGTTTTTATTTTGCGACACAATCATTCGGCATCAGCTCCCTTTATATAAGAAATAAGAGAGATAAATCTCGGTACGCATCAGACACATTTAACGGGTGATATCTATGCTCCGAAATCTATCCCTCTACTTATTAGGACAGTTAAACGCAGTTTGTAAACCAAAATTTAAAAAAATGCAAAAAAATACGGAAACCTATGTTTCCATAAGTTCCCGTATCCGGCTAAGGAGTTTTTTCAGTTGCTTTGATATTGCCATCTTACTTACCCCGAGCTTATCCGCTATTTGTTGCATAGTGCGTTCTTCAAAAAAGTAGCACCAAATCAAAAAGCGTTCGAGGGGTTCAAGATCGGCAATAATTTTTTGCAGTTTTTCAAGGCAGAGGTTTTTAAACGCCGATTCAAAAGTCGGGTCGCTGAAAGCCGTAATCTGAGCAGTTGAGAGCACTGTTTCGGAATCACTCGAACTCAAGTGCCGTCGGTCGCTCCGACCTTGCGCCGCCTGCCTTTTTCTATCCGTATTTAAAAATTCCGCAACCTCTTTTGAAACTGAAACCGTACCTTCGCCGTACTTAACAATGGTATTTCCCAAATGAATTCCTTTCCGCCGTGGGAAAGGTCACAGGGCTGCCGAAACAGCACCATTAAACTGTTGACTTCAAGGTTTATCCTATCTACAGCTGATTGCCTTAGGAGCTTCGGTGAAATCTGAGGTCACACAGTTGTGACCTCATCGGCACATAAATTTTATTTATCATAAGGCTTTCGCCCAATGACCGAAAGGAACTGGCTTCATTATAACAGAACATCTGTTCCTTTGCAATATATTTTTTTCAAAAGACTTGAATAATTTTTCAAAAGACTTGAATAATTTTATTTTCTAAGGTAACATACCGCAACCCGTGAGAGGGTAAAAGAAATTTCAAAAAATCATACTTTTCGGGTAAACTTATAAGGAATAATTATCCGAGGAGGCAAAGAAAATGAAAGGACGAATCTTAACAAAGGAAATAATATCAGATTTCAAAGAACATTTGATTTTAGAGGAAAGGAGTACAGCGACGGTTGAAAAGTATATTCGTGATGTAAAAGCATTTGCCGTTTATTTGAGCGGTGCTGAAATAACAAAGGAAACAGTTATCAACTATAAAAAGCATTTACAGGAAACTTATGCTGTGCGGAGCGTTAATTCTATGCTTGCAAGTATTAACAGCCTGTTTGCATTTTTAGGTTGGCACGAGTTGAAAGTGAAGTCAATAAAACTTCAACAGCAAATCTACTGTCCCGAGGAAAAGGAGCTAACCAAAGCGGAATACGCACGGCTTTGCAGAGCCGCTGAGAAAAAGCATAATGAACGGTTAAATCTGATTTTGCAGACGATTTGCGGTACGGGAATCAGAGTAAGCGAATTGCAATATATAACAGTCGAGGCAGCAAGGCAAGGCGAGGCAACCGTTTCCTGCAAGGCAAAAACGCGATCGGTCTTTATTGTGAAAGAACTGAAAAAGAAATTGCTCCGCTATGCAGCAGAGCAAAAGATTAAAAGCGGTATGATTTTTGTAACGAGAACTGGTAAGCCAATTAGCCGCACCAACATTTGGCGGGAAATGAAAGCACTTTGCAATGAAGCGGGCGTAAATCCTCAAAAAGTCTTCCCGCATAACCTCCGCCACCTATTCGCCCGTGTGTTTTACGGTATTGAAAAGGATATTGCAAAGTTAGCCGACATTCTCGGTCACAGCAGTATCAACACCACACGAATTTATATTATTTCCACCGGCACAGAGCACCGCCGTCGTATGGAAAATATGCGGCTGATAATCTAACAATAAAAATAAAAAAACGCCGTAAAAAAATCGGTTGCAACATAATACCAATTATGATGTAAAAATTACGGAGGTTTTTTTATGGCATTTTTTGACGAGGTATGAAATTACATATACAGTTGTAAAATACGGCAGCAAATGGAAGGTATTGACCATTTTCGACCCTGATATGTATTAATCAGTAAGAAGAATTTGACGCTGAATAAGTCACAAGTTAAAGTTGTTTGATGCTTTATAATGTAGGAAGGAGATGATAGGATATTTCAACTTACTGCAACCCATTAACCCAAGTATTCTTTTTTAGGAGGAAAATGCATGAAAAAGATTGCAAGTCTACTTTTGACACTTTCATTAGTGTTCTGTGTGCTTCTTGCTCTGCCCCTTAACGCAAGTGCGGCTAGCACAGAAACACAGGATGGTTTAGAAGTAACCATCACAACTGATAAGACGGAATATACTGCTGACGAGGATATTCAGGTATCGGTAAATATCAAAAACAACAATTCTTATAAGGTTGAAGATGTTTCAATTGAAACTCTGCTTCCCGAAGGTTTGGTGTTGAAAACCGGAAATCTTTCCGCAACCGATATCGACATTGAGGCAGGCGCATCTTATTCCGCTGCTGTTGTTGCACAATTGTCGGAGGATTTGAAAGATAACGAGGAAACCAGGCCGGAAGACACGACAAAACCCGATGATA
>JBJEOE010000047.1:0-2668 GCA_051880555.1 Acutalibacteraceae bacterium | reverse complement strand
CGCGTCAAAACGTCTTGATAAATTCATTACGCAAAACTGTCCGACCCTCCCCTCCTCGCTAATGTTTAAATACATAAGAACAAAGCGGATAAAGGTTAACGGAAAGCGAGCGGAAATAAGCACGCGGCTTAACCTCGGCGACACTGTGGAGGCTTACATAAACGATGAATTTTTTGTTTCAAAGCAACCGAAATACGACTTTTTATCCGCCCCCGCAAGGCTTGATATTGTATACGAGGATGAAAATATACTTTTAGCGGACAAAAAGCAGGGACTGCTTGTCCACCCTGATAAAAACGAGTATAACGACACCCTCATTGCAAGAATACAGCACTATCTTTACGACAAGGGCGAATACGACCCTGAGGCGGAAAACAGCTTTCGCCCCGCCCTTGCCAACCGCATAGACCGCAACACGGGCGGAATAGTCATTGCCGCCAAAAACGCCGAGGCGCTTAAAATTCTTTGCGACAAGATAAAATACCGCGAGATAGAGAAAAAATATTTAGCCGTAATTCACGGCACACCCCAAAAGAAAACCGCCCTGTTAGAGGGGTATTTAGAAAAAAACGAGGATAAAAACAAGGTTTATTTAAAAAGCCGTAAAACCGACGATTCGCTTACAATAAAAACCAAATATACTTTGCTTGAAAGCAAAAACGGGCTATCTCTAATCGAAGTAGAGCTTCTTACGGGGCGCACCCACCAAATAAGGGCGCATATGGCGTCTATCGGTCACCCGCTTTTAGGTGACGGCAAATACGGCAAGCTTGCCGCCGATAAAAGGTTAGGCTTTGACAAGCAGGCGCTTTATTCCTACAGCCTGAAATTTGACTTTAAAACCGACGCAGGAATACTTAATTATCTATCCGGTAAGCGCTTTACCGTAAACGAGGTTTGGTTTGCAGACAAGCTTTTCGGCGAAGGCTACCGCAGACTTTTAGAAAAATAACCTAACGTCTAATATCTAACATCTAAATTTATATGGGACGGTGCCCGCACCGTCCCGTTTTGATTTATATGTTCTGCTTTTTAATTCCGAAAATCATTCTTAAAATACCGCTTAAAAACCTTGGACTTTTCACCAATACTACCTTCATAAAAATTCCTCCGATTATTTATTATCAGCAGCGCCAGCAGGAAATGCCGAGTATAATTACCCAGACCGCAAGTATCGCCACCAAGAATTTAGGAGGGCAAAAGCAGCTTATTAAGAGACCCAAAGCAAAGGTGAGCCCCATAGCGCCCTTATTGAAGTTAAAGCGTTTTCGCATTTCGTTCCCTCCTTACAATACCAGTATATAGAGAAAACGGAAAAATGTTACTGTTATCTGCGTTTCGGGGCGTTCCAGGGCTTTAAATCCTTTAATTCCTCAAATAATGCAACATAGGACTGATGGCGGCTTTCGGATATTTCACCGCTATTTACCGCCTCGATTACATTACAACCCTTTTCAACCGTATGGGTACAGGAGGTAAAGCGACAGCCGTCCGCATACCGACTTAAATCGCGAAAGCTGTAAACAAGGCTTTCCTTAAATTCATAATCTAAGCAGTCGTTTTCAAGGGAGGAAAAGCCGGGGGTATCGGCTACAAAGCCGTCGCCTTGCAAGGCAAAAAGCTCGGTATGGCGGGTGGTGTGCCTGCCTCTGCCCAGCTTATCGCTGACAGCGCCGGTTTCAAGCCTTGCGTTACCGAAAAGCACGTTTAGAATACTTGACTTGCCAACACCCGAGTTGCCAGTAAAGGCGCTCACGCAGTCCTTAAGCTCGTTTTTAAGGGCGTCTATCCCCTCTCCGTTCTCGGCAGATACCGTAAAGACCTTAAAGCCCGCGGTTTTGTAAATACGTTCCCAAGAATAAAACCCACCCATATCGCACTTATTAAATACAATTATAGGCTCGATTTTTTTAAATTCTGCAATCGCCGTAAGCTTATCAATAATATAAGCGTTCGGGGCGGGCTTTTCGTAAGAGGAGATGATAAAAAGCTTATCAATATTCGCAACAGGCGGTCTTGATAGCAGATTTTTCCGAGGCAAAACGGCGGTTACAACACCTTTACCGTCCTCGGTCTCTTCAAGCTCAACCCTGTCTCCGACCAAAGGGGAAACTCCGCTTGAGCGGAAGCTTCCCCTTGCCTTACATTCATAGGTTTTTTCACCGTCGGAAACATAATAAAAGCCTGAAATCGCCTTTATAATTATTCCGTTCATTTTTATCTGTCCGTATTTGACGAGCCGCTCGTTGAGCCCCCTAATGATGTACCGCCCGAGCCTGTGTTACCCGAACCTGAATTGCCGGAGCCTGTATTATCATCGGAATCCTTATCAAGATTTGGAATGAGAATATCTTTCCAGTCCTCAAATGTGCCGACAACATTATATTTTCCGGTTTTAAAATTAACGCCGACAGTGCACATTTTTTGCTTACTGCTGCTCTTGCACTTAATCCATACGGTGTAATTTTCAGTTTCGTTTTGCGAGACAATATTTTCAAATGTATATTTCTTTGTATCGTAGCTAACAGTAGAACCTTCAGCAACCAGTTTGCCCGATTCATCATAAAGCGATAAATTATAATCTTCTTTCAAGACTTTTCCTTTGGGAATATCCGGCAAACTTACGGTTATATTCATCGATACACCTTTACTGACATAAATAGTAACC
>JBJEOE010000046.1:0-2709 GCA_051880555.1 Acutalibacteraceae bacterium | reverse complement strand
ATTGCCGCTAAGTGTGGCGCAGACCTTATTTTGATAGAGACTATGAACGACAGCTACGAGACTAAGGCGGCGGTGCTTGCGGCAAAGGAAAACTGTGATTTACCTGTATTTGTTACAAACGTATACGACGAAAGCCGCCATTTAATGACAGGCGCAGACCCCAAAGCAATGGTCGCTATGCTTGAGGGACTGGGGGTTGACGCTTTGGGAGTTAACTGCTCCTTAGGGCCCGATAAAATGCTCCCCGTAGTTAAAGAGCTGTGTGAATACGCGACCGTTCCGATAATTGTCAATCCCAACGCGGGACTTCCCGAAGCGAAGAACGGCGTTACGGTCTATAACGTAAACGCCGAGGATTTTTCGGACAGTATTCGGCAAATCGCCCTTTGCGGCGCGTCTGTTTTGGGCGGCTGTTGCGGTACAACACCCGAATTTATAAGCAAAACGGTAGAAAAGACCCGGGATATTCCCCTTAAAGAACCCAAAAAACACACCAAAACCCTTGTCTCATCTTATACTCACGCGGTGGAAATAGGCAAAGACCCCGTGCTTATAGGCGAGCGGATTAACCCGACGGGCAAGCCGAAGTTTAAGGACGCGCTTCGTCGCGGCGATATCAATTACATATTAGGCGAGGGGCTTAATCAGGCGGATAGAGGCGTACATATACTTGACGTTAACGTCGGTCTCCCCGAAATTGACGAAAAAGCTATGATGCTTAGTACCGTTAAACAGCTCCAAGCTGTCTGCGATCTGCCCTTGCAGATTGACACGACCGATAAGACGGTGCTCGAAGCCGCTCTTCGCGCCTACAACGGTAAGGCGCTTATAAACTCGGTAAACGGTGACGAGGAAAGTATGGCGGGCGTGTTCCCACTTGTCAAAAAATACGGCGGTGCGGTAATCGCCTTAACCCTTGACAAAAACGGAATACCCGAAACAGCAGAGGAACGCTTTAATATTGCCCTTAAAATAATCGAAACCGCCGCAAAATACGGCATAGAAAAACGGGATATAATTGTTGACCCATTGGCGCTCACCGTTTCCTCTAATCAGGATAGCGCGAAAATCACCCTTAAAACAATAGGGCTTTTAAAGGACGTAGGCATAAAAACAAGTCTCGGTGTATCCAATATTTCGTTCGGTCTTCCCCGCCGCGAGCTTATAAATTCTGCCTTTTTCACCGCCGCGCTGACAAGCGGGCTTGACTGCGCAATTATGAATCCCTTTTCGGCGGATATGATGAACTCCTATTTTGCATACCGCGCTTTAGCGGGTATAGACCAATCATGTTCCGATTATATATCCTATGCTTCGGAAATGCCTTCGGCAGAAGCCTTAAAACCCCAGACCGACCCTGCCGACCTTAAAACGGCGGTTATAAAAGGGGTTAAGGAAACAGCGGTCAAGGCGGCAGAAATTTTAATAGAGACCACAGCGCCCCTCGAAATAATAGATAAATATGTTATTCCCGCCCTTGACGAAATAGGAACAGCCTTTGAAAACAAAAAGGCATATCTTCCCCAGCTTTTAATGAGCGCCGAGGCGGCGTCCGCCGCCTTTGAGGTGATAAAGCGCAAAATACCCGACAAGGCGGGTGAAAACGGCAAAAAATTCGTTATCGCCACCGTAAAGGGCGATATTCACGACATAGGCAAAAATATTGTTAAGGTAATGCTTGAAAGCTACGGCTTTAACGTAATCGATTTAGGGCGAGACGTCGACCCCGAAATTGTGGTTGAAGCCGCCCTTAAAGAAGGCTGTAGGCTTGTAGGCTTAAGCGCCCTTATGACCACCACCGTTCCCTCAATGGAACAAACTATAGCCCTTCTTCACAAGGCAGACCCCGAAATTAAGGTCGTTGTGGGCGGCGCGGTTTTAACGCAGGAATATGCCGATATGATAAAGGCCGACTGCTACGCAAAGGACGCGATGGAAACCGTCCGCTATGCCGAAAAATTCTATTCATAAGGAAGTGAAAATGCTATGTGGTTCGTTTTAGCTCTGCTTTCTGCGGTTTTCGCCGCGCTGACCTCAATCCTTGCAAAGATAGGCATTGACGGTGTAAATTCAAATTTAGCCACCGCGATTAGAACCGTTGTGGTTGTCGCGATGGCGTGGCTTATGGTATTTATTACGGGCGCGCAGGGCGGTATTTCGGAAATCAGCCGCAAAAGCTGGCTCTTTTTAATACTTTCGGGGCTTGCAACCGGCGCTTCGTGGCTGTGCTACTATAAGGCGCTCCAGGTCGGAGAGGCTTCAAAGGTTGTTCCCGTTGACAAATTAAGCGTGGTAATCACCCTCGTTTTAGCATTTGTCTTCTTAAATGAAAAAATCACCCTGAAATCAGGTATCGGCTGTGCCCTTATCGGCGCGGGAACGCTGTTAATGGTAATTTGACATTCTTTAGTAAACAATAGCTTTTCCTATCAAAATTCAATCCCCCGATTACGGCATTGTAATCGGGGGATATTTCATAGTAAAAATCAAACTGCATCCGGGTGGGTGTGCTTGTACTCTATCTGCTCCTCAATCATCATATCCTTAACCTTCATAAGGCGCGCCCTGCTTGAACGCTCGTTTTCTTCAAGCTTCATTGAGATAAAATGAATGGTCTCTTTGTAGCGCGGAATAAGCACGTGTTCAAGTGCGTTAACGCGGCGGCGGGTCTTTTCAATCTCGTCCGCCATAAGCTTTACCGATTTTTCC